>BJGN01000011.1 GCA_014190515.1 Bacteroidota bacterium | reverse complement strand
AATCATTTACAATCATAAAATATACTATATTCGCAAGTATTACTTCCAGTTTATAAAGTTATCTTCACTTAGAATCCAGTATTCTCCAAAGGTGTCATTATATGAAAGTAATCTTATCCTTCTTTTTACTACTTAATATTTTAACAAGTATTCAAGGACAAAATACGCCCACATCTGGTCCAAACGTTGGGAAGCAAAAAATAGATTCGCTAAAGCAAATCCTTCAAAGAAATCCAGCCGACTTTATAGAAGAATCCTTTAAGGTCGAAAAGGAACTATTAAATGAGAAGCTATTCATCGAGCTATACCGTTTACAATTAGATTATCTGGATAAAACAGATAATTATAATTTGACCATCCTTACCTTACATAAATTCAGACAACTCGTTGGTGAAAAGGACGAAATGGAAATTGCTTTCATTTATTTGCAACTGGCAAGTACTTTTTATTTTAAAGGAAATATTGATTCTCTCAACTACTGGCATAGTCAGGCAGAAAAATTTAGGTCACCCACCTCGCCTTTTTATGGAAATTATTTAATGGTGGATGGATTGAAAAATGCTTACATTGGAAAATATTCCCTTGCTATAAAATCATTATTGCAAGCTATTTCCTTTTTTGAAAAAATTGGAGATAAAAAGGAATTGGCTGTTGCTTATAATAATTTAGCTACCAACTACGAGCGACTTGGCGACAGGGAAAATCAAAAATTGAATCTTTTAAAAGCCATTGATATCAATAAATCCCTGGGTTATACCTATCCGCTGATTATGAATTACAATAACCTAGGAAGTAATTATAAACAGACAAATCAAATTGAAAAGGCATTGACCTATTATGATTTGGCCTATCGGGAATTAAAAAAGGCTGATTATCCCCTTTTGCTGGCTCAAAATCTGACAAATCGGGCAAATATTCTAGAAAAACAAGGAAATTTATCAGCGGCTGAAAAACTTTTTGCTGAATGTGAAAGGGTTTGTGCGGAGAATAATATTCAATATGGCGTCATGTTGACTAACCTCAATATGGGAAATCTTTTTCGCCTGCAAAAGAAATATACCGATGCATCCCTCCGATTGAATAAAAGCCTGACCTTAACCAAATCATTGAATTCTGTTCGGGAAGAAGCCTTGGTTTACGAGCGATTATCCTGGCTATCCAGAGACATGGCTGACTATAAAGCAGCTTACACTTTCCAAACAAAATTTCATCTTCTGAATGATAGTCTGGTGAATGAATCTGTTAAAAAGGAAGCCTTTGCGTTAAAGGAGAAATATGAATCGGAGAAAAAAGAGAGGGAAATCGTAACCCTGTCCAAAAAGCAATTGAATTATCAATATTTCATTTCAATATTGATTGTTTGCGTGCTTTTATTGTTAGTTATCATTCAATGGTGGCGGAATAAACATAAAATAGTGTTGCTGGAAAAACAAAAACAAGAATTAAACAGGAAATATCTGAAGGACGTGATTGATAATAAGGAAAAGGAATTAACCTCGCAGGTCACGCTATTGGCACAAATGCAGCAGCAAGTGAATGATATGGTTCAAAAAACATCAAAAATCCTAAGCGATAATTCAACGGAACAGGTCAAATTAAAAAAGATTGGATCTGTGTTGAAAGCAGACCCTATTCTCATGCTTAAAAATGATTTTGATGTTCGGTTGACGTCAAATAATGAAGATTTTTTTAGTTTACTGTTACATAAATATCCCGATTTAAGTCCATCCGAATTGAAATTATGTGCCTATTTAAGGCTAAATCCATCCTCAAAAGATCTGGCATTAATCACCAATAGAAGCATGCGAACGATTGAATCTACTAGGACTAATATACGCAAAAAAATGAATCTTACTCCTCAGGAAAATTTGATTACCCATCTTTTATCTTTTGTTAATGAATAGTATATTACCTAAATAAATAATTTATTTACTATATATCATGTTGAAATTAAAGTACTTTTTTTAAAGTTGTTTTTGCAACATACCGTGTTTTTCCCGTATAAGGTTCTTTTTTTTTAAAAAAAGTAAATTCTATTTTCGCCTAATAATTGTTTATTGAATAGGTGTAAATGAAAATGAATTTTAAAAAAGCTTTTCGCACCACAGCGTTAATTAACGCTGTGGTGTTTTTTTCATTGTTTGTCACTTCAGGGTTTGCACAACACCTGACGATATCCACAGTAGGACAAACAGGAACCTCTGGAACCAATTGGAGTATTACGGGAAATACCCTAACGGTGTCGAATACCAATGTCTCAGCAAATATTCATCCAAGTGTCATAATCGATCATCTGACCAATATAGGTAATCTTACTATTGTGCTTCCTTGGGTAAGCGGGGTACCACGTGACTTATACATAAATTCCTCCATTGCTTATACTGGTTCAACTTCCAGAACACTTACATTTAATATAGTCAATGACATTATTGCTGCTTCAAGTATCAGTATTTCCTCAAGCAATGCATCATTAAACTTAGTTCTGAGAACAGCCATGTCTACTTCCAACACTGATCATGGTAGAATACAATTGAATGGAACAACCATAACAACTAATGGAGGTCATTTCTGGTCAGGTGGAGGTTCCACTACAGCGACCTGGAATGGTCTGAATGTTGGCAATACCTCAGCTCGCACCTGGGCAGATGACCTTTCTGGTCTGTCGTTCATAGGTTCCAGCCTGAACACAAGCGGAGGAAATATTTATATGGCAGGTTTGTCATGGAATACTAGTGATGGTGACGGGGAAAATTACGGAATAAACATAAGAAATAGCACAATTACCTCAGGTCCGGGACAAATTGACATTATTGGTGATTTAAAAGGAATGTACGGAACTGGAAGTGGATTGGGTATTTTTGGTAACTCGGGTGCAGTTACAATTAACAGCACCACAGGATCTATAAACCTCACTGGGTCTGGCGTGGACCAGTCAGGAACCAATACCGGCTGGAGGCGGGGGGCTTTGTTATACACGTCATTAAATGGTATTGCTGTCTCTTCAACTTCTGGTAACATAACCATTACCGGTACCGCTGCCTTTCCAACCAATGGAAATGATGACATGATGGGGCTTCAGCTGGGTTCAACGCAAGCCATCGCAGATGGTATAAAAATTACTTCACGCGGCGGAAATATTGTGCTAACGGGTTCAAATAGTCGAGAGAACGCTGGCCAAAATAGCAATGCATTACAGTTTATTGCTGCTAACACTTCCAATTCCATCAGAATAGGCCACGATGGAACCAATGCATACAACGGAAATATCACTCTTGATGGGAATTCAATTATCCAAAACAATGTTAACGCAGGTTCAGGATCTATATCGGTGCAAACTACAGGTAACCTTGCAATTCAACCCAAAGACAATACTTTTACCTATATGAGGGCAGGAGCCAGTGGTACCTTAACCTTTGATGATGACTGGAATTTTGGCACTACATTAGGCAGTTTTACTTATGGTAAATCAACCAATACCGCCAATTTGACCTTATCAAGTCCGAGGACCACCGTTGGAGCCATGAGTATTTATGCTGGTAATATCACGGTCCAACAAAACCTGACGACTACTGCCACTAACGCCAATATCCTTTTGCAGGCTACTGGCTATATTGAGATAGGAGCAAGCGGAGTCCTTCAAACAAATAGAGGAAATATCACTTTTAGATCTAACTCGCTTGGAACGGCAGTGGTTTTACCTAATGCTACCACTGGTTCAATTACCCTAAACAGTGGTTCAAGCTTGCTGTCTAATGGAGGAAACATAACATTAGGAGGTAATTTTACTGGAACAGAAGGTGCCGGCCTTTATGCCGCATCTAATAGACCAAATGGTTCACCAGGTATCCTTATCAATAATGCAACGCTAACTGCGGCAGGAGGGAATATTAATATATATGGTAAATGTAACAGCAGCTATGATGACGGAGTTCGTCTTCAGGCAAATATAACCACTACCGGTACAGGTACCATTGGTATTTATGGTGATGCTATTGGTGGTTGGAATGGTACGCAATATTTTGGGGGTATTTCATTTAACAACGAAATTTCTAACATTGAAACAGATCAGGGTAATATTACTTTATCGGGTAAACTTACAAGCACCCAAAGTAACAATACTTATGGTATCAACTTTTACCGATCATCAGGCTTAGCTAGTCAAATCAAACATATACAGATTTTATCTAAAACAGGAGCAATTCAAATCATCGGGGACAGAGGTACTACCGCTGCGGGAGGTATTGGTCATTCCAGCTGGGGGGATATCTATTTCGGTTCTCCCTCCAATAACAGTTGGATAGCCACCGGAAATGTGGTTTTCACCTATTCCAGTCTGGTAGGTGCCGGGCTTAATGGATTTAAGGTTAAAACCAGAGGGGCTGTTACCTATCAACCCGTTGGAACAAGTTTTGCAGCGGCTGAAATCTTTCCTCATAATTCAAATTATACGGTTGCTGATAGTGCCTCCAGTTTAACTATTGGTAAAACAGGAAATACAGCAGATATTACCATAGGTGCTAATATTTCTGTAGCTGGTCCAATCACCATAAGCGGGGGAGATGTCAGGGTCAAACAAAACCTGACGACTACTACCACTAACGCCAATATTCTTTTGCAGGCTACTGGCTATATTGAGACAGGGGCAAATATTACTTCTACTGCTGCTTCCAACATTACTTTGAATGCGAACGGTGGGTTCTATTCTGAAAATACTTTAAGTACCTCTAATAGAAAAATCATTACTTCGGCTGGAGGAAATATTACCATTAATGCCGATATGGAGGCTAATGGGTCAGGTGTATTGAACTTGGACTATTTGACCATCAATCCTGGGGCTGGGAATACTATCATCAGAGGGGAGTCATTTAATTGGGAGACGATTACTGATAACCATAGACCTTGGATAAATGGAACGGGCACCTTCACGATGGAGTCAAATGACGCTTCCTTTAATGCAAATCTTCATACTATATGGTTTAAAATAGCCAATGGCATGAGTGGATTGACCCTTGGAAAATTGACAGACAATTTTGCGATAGTTCACGACCATATTGGTGGCTTATCTGTAGCTGGGCCGATTACCCTACAAGGTAGTTATATTGGAATTAACGAAAACCTTATTTCAACCGCCTCAGGGGCTAAAATACTCTTTAAAGCCAGAGGCTGGGCTTGGGTGAATGTTGAAGGAAAAATGGTGCAGTCTAATAATGGGGATATTATTTTTTGGGCCGATGCCGATAATAGTCAAGCATCCTCCACCGCTGGCAATGATGATGAAATTGGATTGCGTGCTGGAGTTACGGTAAATACGCAGGGAGGAAAATTGATAATGGCGGGTGGTCTCGATGATGGGGCAAACGGAGGTGTAGCTTCCGATGGTATACCAGATAATTATGCATATAGAGGGGCTGGTGAATATACCGGTGGGGTAAATCTTGGTGTAGCTGGGGGAACAGGTGCGGTAGTATCCTTGTTGACCGGTGGCGGAGATATCATCATTAAAGGCCGTTCAGCCTGGCAGGGATCGAATTCGCGGCCTGGCATAACTTCCCAGGGTAACCTCCTGATTAATTCTGGAATAGGCCGGATTAATATGCTAGGTATTTCGTCAGTTAATCATGGGATAGAATTTACGTATGGTGTAGCTCCGAATATAGCCATTACGTCTTCCTATGCAGGCGTCGGTCCCGCTATTACCATTGCAGGGGGGTCCAGTCTTTATGACGGTATCCGTTTTATAAATGCAGGTGGGGGAAATGTATTAGTACAGTCTTCTTCGCCAACGGGTGGAGGTATTTTAATGGAAGGAAGCCAAACAGCCACTGGAAATGTGGCTTTGCGTTTGGCGGGGGAGAACTCAACGTCCAACATTCAATTATTATCAGGTAATGGAGATATTATTCTGCGTGCTACTCCAGTTGGTTTAGTGACACAAGGCCTGGGCCAGGTATTGAGTTATGGTAATATTTATTTTGGTAGCAGATTAAATGCCACAACAGTTCAAGGAATTACTCCTTCCGTAATAAATACAGCTGCTAATGTTCTTCTTAGTGGGAATAATGTTCTTTTTGATGGGCTTAGAGCTACTAAGGTAGGTACCACAGGTACTTTCAAGATAGAACCAAGATCCGCTGATAATAGCTTTAGCGCAGCAACGACGATCCGTAATCTCGATATTAGCACGGTTAGCGCATTTACCTCAGGAAAAGTGGGTAATTCTGCCGCATTAACGATAAATTCAGCACTAATTGCCGCAGCTCCTATGACTTTTCATGGGGGTGCCATGACTATAGGGGGTGCTCTGACGGCTACCAACAATGATATTAATCTGTACGCCACTGGTGCAGTTACCCAAACAGCTGCCATAGTATCCAGTAATCTTGGCTTACATGGCACAGGTACTTTTACGCTGAATAATACCAGCAATAATGTGTCTACCCTGGCAGGTGGTGAAAGTAGTACCAGACTGGGTTCATTAAGTTTTACCGACGCGAGTGGCGGATTAACCATTGGCACCGTGGGTACAAAAAGTGGCATACATTCCAGTGGCACGGTATTGGTTGAAACCCTGGCCGGAGATTTGACCATCGCCCAGAATATTTCGTCGACAAACACTACCGCAAATGCTATCCATATCAATGCAGGAAAAAGTGCTGCCATAGGTACACGTACTGGAGGGGACATTAAACTTTCAGGTTCTCCGACGCCTACTTTAACGATGGGAACTGGCGGCATAGCTAAATTATTCAGTGGTTTTGAATTGAATAGTATCGGACTAACAACTCTGGTTGGTGGTGAAACCAATGTTCGGGTTAATGCCGATGAAACAACCACCGAATTTACCCCCGTTTTAGCTGCCAATACCTTGCATGCTATTTATCGGACAGCAATGGGGACAGGTGATTTGACCATCGTAAGTTCAGGTGGAGATGCAGAAGGCTCAACCTGGGTTTATGACAATGGTATCTTTACAACCATTAGTAGCCTGGTGACAATCAACGCTTCCGTTATACAGGGCAAACTCGCACTAAACGATGTGGCCATTGAAGCAAATAAGGTAACTTTTAGTGCCAGCATCATAAACCCGACAGCTAATAATTTCAAGGTCCTTGCAAAATCGCATATTGTTAATACAGGGGCAACGACCATTTCTTCCATCGGGGGGGATGTCCTGCTTGCGTCGAATGTAGATGATGCAAACGATTTTGAATCAACGAATAATGGTTATATCCAATTTAGAGGAGGACTAACCATCAATACCCAGGGGGGTGATATTACCCTTGGTGGGGGAAATAATCAGGGAAGTGATTATGCATTGGGCTCCTCGGCACAAGATTATACAGAGGGTGTAAGAATTGACTTGGTCGCCAATTTTAATTCAGGGGGTGGTAACATTGCCATAAAAGGAAAATCTTATGCCAGGTCTGTTTCTCCAGGTTATGGAGCCTCGGGCCTCGGATTTTATTTTTTATCCAGTGCCGATACTATAAGTAGTGGCACGGGTACTATTTTACTAGACGGTTATAGTCAAACAAATGGCAGTAGTTATTGCTCAGGCATTGTATTTTATGTTAATAATGCGTCTTTCCCTTTTACTATACAATCGGCTAATACCACAGCAAATGCTGTAACCATCAACGGATATGCTCATGGAGTATCAGGAGATGATGTTTTTGGTATTGAGACGGAAGCTACTTCGAGTCTTAATATTACCGCTACCGGTGTAGGTGGTGGAGTTACCATTAATGCTGGTAACAATACGAACGATTTTTTTTATGACATCGTGCTAAGAGGTCCAACTAATATCCTGGCTAATGGAGGCCCCATTTCCCTGAATGGAAAGTATAATAATGGAAAAGAAGGGGGAAGGATGTTTATAAATAATAATCTTTATCTGGGTTCGAAAGCTGCCTCTGTAGTCCCCTCCAGCTCAAGTAATATAAACATACAATTTGACAGCTACTATTTTAACGGCTATCGCCCATTTATAGCAACCACTGGGGCGGTGGACTGGAAATCTGCTTCTGCCAGTTTTAAATTTGGAGTTCAGACAGATTGGTTCACCTGGAATCAAAATGGACAGATCATGCGTTCCTTTACATTGGGTAAGACGGGTAATGCTACTAATCTATTAATAGATATGGCTATTACCGCCGCTGGTCCGATAAATATGTACGGTGGTGCCATTACCATTAATGCCGCTTTGACCTCATCAGATACGGGAAATATTTTTCTGAAATCTATATGGAATGGAAATCCATCTATCAGTAACAATTCCACCATCACCAAATCTGGTGGAACGGGGGTACTGACGATGCAGGGGAATGCCCGTGTTACAAATACAGGAACCATTACAACCAGTGGCACAGGCGTTATGGACGTGATTATGTGGTCTGATTATGACAATACTAATAACGACGGAGGTGTCTCCCAGATGGGAACTATTTCTACCAATGGCGGACATGTGTGGTTAGGTGGTTCCAATACTAATGGAGGAAGCTATACATGGAATGGTCTTACCGTTGGGAACGGTCCATCAATAGGTGCAAGTGGTTACAATGGATATGCCTTGGATTTTTGGGGAAATATTACGACAAATGGTGGTGATCTTTTAGCCTGGGCAGTTAGTGGTCTCGATAATGGTATAATAACCGATAATGATGGAAGTACCGTTACCACAGGTAGCGGAGATTTAATTTTTATAGCTGATCTGATTTCAGGTTCTGGTGGGGCAAGCATTGTTCACACTGGCACTGGAAAAGTATATTTACTACCTGATGCAGGTTCTTATGGAACTACGCTCGATTGGACACATAACGGTAATTTAAGTGCCCTTAATATAGGGGGCATCTACAATTATTTGCTAATTAATAATTCAACTTCCATTTCAGGATTAAATCTTGGATATTACGACCAAATGTCAGATTCCTCAGGTCCTGTTATTTTGACAAATACTTCACCTGTAACGATTAGTTCTCCGAATACCATTGCCGGGCCTGTAAGTATCTACGGCGGAGCCATTGCCCTCAATGCAAATTTTACGACCAGCAATATCACGACGGGGAATATACTCATTAAAGGAACTTCATTGTCAGGGACAGGAAATCTGACCCTGGCGAATACCAGGAACGTCAACATCGACGTATCTGCAACATCTACCTATAATGGGGTTATCAGTGGAACCCAGGCAAGTTTAACCAAAGCTGGCGCCGGCTTGTTAACCCTTCAAAAAGACCATACCTACACGGGTGCTACCTTAATTACCCGGGGAAATCTTCAGGTAGGCAGTGGAGGTTCCTTGAGTCAGGCTTCGAGCGGAACCATAAACAGCACCTCATCAGTTACCATAGACAGCAGTGCTAAACTGATTTTGGCACCAAATGAAGACATAACTTTCACCAGACCTGTTTCAGGCGTTGGAGGCTTAGAAATTAAGGGAGCTTCCGGAGCTTATTACAATGTATTTCTTACAAGCACGGCAGCAACAATAGCTACAAATGCTACTGTTCTGGAAATACTTACAAGAATTACTGGTGGTTTACAATCCGGAGCGGCAGTAGCATTTAGTTTTGGAACACAAACAGCCGGTGCTTATATAAAATCATATAATGCCTTAACAAATAGCGCAACTTTTCAGTTTCAACAATTTGATGGAACATATACTAAATGTGTATTTGCGGAGTTGTCGCAATCAGGAACGAATGTTCAGATTCGTGCTAACACATCTATTTATAATGGTGCGGCGTACCGGAATGGAAATCACCTTGGTGTTGATATGTCAACAGGAAGTACAACCATTGGGGCTTTGGCAACTTCCCCGACTGGCGGTGGCTATGGCATTTCAAATGTTTATATGTCTGGTAAGGTGAATTTCACTGGTGCGCTAACCTATCAGGATACTACCGTATTAAGTAATTCTGTTACTTCCAGTACCTCACCCAACACCTATAGTTTCACTTCCAAGGGAACTCAGGAAATTACAGACATTAGTTCAAGTTTTCCTGGTGCCGTTATAAATAACGGTCTGGTGATATTCAAACGAGCTACTCCGCTAACCATAGCAGGAAATATGAGTGGTTCCGAGGAAATATTACAAGTGGGAGCGCCGATAACCCTATTGGGGAATAATACCCATTCAGGTATCATAACGATTGCAAAAGATAGCAGCTTATCCATAGGAAATGGGGGTACATCTGGTTCAATAGCGGGTAATATAGTAAATTATGGTCGCCTGACGTTTAATCGAAGTGATTCGTCGAACTATCGCGGCGTAATTTCTGGTTCAGGTACGCTGATAAAATCGGGTCAGAGTCCGCTTCTTATTACGGGCGCAAATACTTATACAGGGCCAACCGTCATAAACGCAGGAAATCTGATTTTTGAAAATAATATTCCTGCCACAGCAAGTAGTAGTTTTTCTGGTGCCGGATTACTGGAAATCAGGCCTGCGTCGGTTAGCTTCACCAACCCTGTTTCTTATCCAATTTCTGGTTTCAATATTTCAACTTCCATTGGTGGATTAACCCTTGGAAAACCTGGGAATACAGCAAATATTTCACTAACTGCACCCGTTCAGACTGCTGGTCCAATCTCTTTTTATGGAGGCGACCTTGCTATAAATCATAATATAAGGACCAATTCCGCAGGGGCTGATGTTTTATTAAAAGCTACCGGAAAAATTAACCTTGGTGCTTCCGATACCATTTTTACCAACACTGGCGACGTGAGTTTATGGGCAGATGCCGATGTTAATTCCACAGGCTACGTGCAGTTATTGACAAATTCCTCTATTGTCACCTCAGGAGGAGATATTAACCTCGGCGGCGGCGCTAATCTAACCACTGGCTTTGCCCTTGGAACAGCATTGGAAACCTGCCCAGAGGCTATTGGTACCCAATATATATCGGGCGTTCATTTTCGTTCAGGAACATCGTTAAACTCCAATGGAGGTAATATAAATATTCGGGGAAAAAACACCGGAACGTCTAATCCTGCCATGTCTTTTGGCGTAGGATTCAGGGGATCTGTCATTCATTCAGGAACAGGTAAAATATCCATAACGGGTGTGGCAAGTGGTTCAGGTAGTGCCAATGCTCAGGCGGTGTCTTCCTGGGATCAAATAACGTTGAGATCAGCCAGCACAGCATCCGATGCCATTTCTATCATCGGTGATGCTTTGAATGTGAACAATGCGGGTACCGCCATGGGAATGAATTTGAATGCAATCATTGAAGCCACAGGCACTGGGGGTGGTATAACATTGAACGGTGCATCAGGAACAGCCACCGAAATCAAAATAAGTACCCAATTCTATGGAGATTTATTAGCCGCATCTGGCCCCATCACCATAATAGGCTCAAATCCAACTGGCATACAAGAAAACGTAAAGTTTGCGGGAACTACCGTAATTGGTAAAAAGGCTGGAAGCAATGTTACTTCTTCCAGTAGCAATGTGACCATTGAGGGCAATGTAATAGCTACTCCTGGGGCAGTTACCATAGACTGCATAGGTTCGCTCACGGTCCGTCCTAACAATAGTTTTACTTCAGCCTTTACGTGGCCAATGACAAATATCACGGTTCCTGGCGCTATTACAGGCCTAACCCTTGGAAAGGCTAACAATACTTCCAATATCACAGTGGCTACAAACCAATCCATTGCGGGTCCTGTATCCATTTACGGAGGAAAAATAAATATCAATGGTGCTTTAACTGCCACGAATAGTAATCTTAATTTCCATGCCCGGGATTCGGTTAATCAAACAGCACCTATTACAGGCAGCGGATTAGGTTTACACGGAACAGGACATTTTTCGTTGTCTCATGCTTCAAATAATGTGAGTACCATAGCAGGGGGTGATAATACGAACAGGTTAGGTAGCCTTCATTTTGTTGACTTGAGCGGGGGATTGGAAATAGGTTCGGTAAATCCAACGGGAATTTATTCGGCAGGACCTGTTTTAATTGAAACTACAGAGGGAAATATTGAACTGAAACAACCTGTATCCTCTAACGCCAATGTTGATTCATTGACTGGCTATAAGGGAGCCATTGTATTGAACGCGGGTAAAAGAATAAATATAAGTACAGATACTGGTGGAGATATAGTAGTCACAGGAAGTGGAAGTGTTAGTGCGCCTAATGGCATCGTAAAATTATTTGCCGGAAATTCAGACGGTAGTACAGGATTAAATTCCTTAGTGGGAGGAGCATCTAATGTCAGAACCTTTGTTGACGAAACGTCGACAAACTACAGTCCAGTCCTCATTTCCAAAGAGAAATATGCCATGTACAGGGATAGATCGCGTTGTTTCGCAGACACAGCTTCATCCACTCCTACGATTTGTATAAGCGGGATTTTACCCCTTGTCACTATTGCGACCACAGGAAGTACTGGCATAGGAACACCTTCCGGTTTACCTGCCGGGGTAACAGCAGCATGGGCTTTCAATACGATAACCATTCAGGGTACCCCATCGGAAGCGGGTGTATTTACTTACAGTATTCCATTAACAGGAGATTGCGGTACGGGGAATCCTATGGCTATAGGTACCATTACGGTAGATTCTTTAAACACAGTTTCTGTAGCTTCTTCTACACCAACGCTCTGCATCAATTCAGCACTAACTGATATTACACATACAACTACTGGAGCAACGGGTATTGGCTTACCCACAGGACTTCCTGCAGGGATAACGGCAACCTGGGCCTCAAACGTGATCACCTTAAGTGGTACGCCGACGGCAGCAGGGACTTTTAACTACATTATTCCATTAACAGGGGGTTGCGGTAATGTAAATGCTTTAGGTACCATTACGGTGACGCCAAATAACACAGTGAGTGCAGGGTCCACATCAACCGTATGTTTAAGTTCGGCACTTACCAATATTACACACACTACAACAGGGGCAACCGGCATAACAAGTATTCTGAGAATACCATTAGGAGTAAGTGCAACCTGGGCCTCTAACACCATCACAATAAGTGGAACGCCAACAGAAACGGGTATTTTTAATTATAGCATTCTTTTAACAGGTGGTTGTGGAAGCATCACTGCTACGGGAACGATCAACGTTAATTCGGGTAATACAGTGACGGCAGCTTCTTCAACGCCCACCTTATGTGTTAACACAGCGTTAACAAATATAACTCATAAGACAACAGGTGCTACGGGTATAGGTACCCCCAACGGACTACCCGTAGGGGTAACGGCTATATGGGCGGCAGATTCCATTTTATTGAGTGGTACACCATCGGAATTCGGAACATTTAACTATACTATACCGCTTACTGGTGGCTGTGGCGATGTCAGCGCAACGGGATCAATTACCGTGACGCCTGCCAATACAGTGAGTGCAGGGTCCACATCAACCGTATGTTTAAGTTCGGCACTTACCAATATTACACACACTACAACAGGGGCAACAGGCATTGGAACGGCGACAGGATTACCAGCGGGCGTAACTGCTGTTTGGGCTCCAAATACGATTACCATTAGTGGAACACCTACTGCTACTGGAATATTTACCTACAACATTCCATTAACAGGGGGTTGTGGTATAGTGAGCGCGGGGGGAACGATTACTGTAAATGCTACACCTACTGCAGCTATTGCAGTGACTGACCAATCGGGTTTAACAAATAATGACGGTACAATATGTGTCGGAATGGATGCCATATTAAAAGCAACCGGAGGTTCAACATTCACCTGGGGTGATGGTTCGACAAATTCTATTCTCAAAGTTTCACCAACCGCTACGACCTCTTATGCTGTTACCGTAGTGGATAATAACGGTTGTTCTGCCACGGTGAATAGGATAGTGTCGGTAAATTCTTTACCAATACCCACCGTTACTTCTACTCCTCCAAATTGTCCGGGTAACACAACGGGAACAGCACTGGCATCATCGGGAAGTGGATGGTCCTATCTTTGGAGTAGCGGAGCTACCACAGCAAGTATTACCGAATTACCTCAAGGTCTCTATGTTGTAACGGTTACAGATTTAAATGGCTGTAAGGGAACAGCCTCAGCTTCCTTAGTCGATGCTGCTACGCCTGTTACCATTGTGGCATCAAAAACAGATGTGGTATGTTATGGGGCACAGACAGGGGCTATCTCACTCGCAGTGACCGGAGGAACGTCACCTTATTCTTATGCCTGGTCTGCCAATGCTTCAGGTGCCACTTCAACCACCACTAATTTAATGAACTTACCAAAAGGAAATTATACGGTTACTGTTACTGAAAGTGGTATTAAAAATTGTAAAGCAGTAAGTACGATAGAAATTTTAGAGCCTTCGTTTGGTATGCAGTTGAATTTATTGGTTAAGGAAAACAGTGGGGCACTGGCAAATGACGGGACAATATGTACCTCGGAATCGGCGACCATAAAGGTGAATGCACTTCCCAATACAGGGGCTACAATTAGTTCCTATTCATGGAGTGTTACTGGAAATACCAATGATAGCCTCATTGTGAATACTGCCGGGGCTTACTCGGTAACCGTAACGGATAACAGAAGTTGCGTTGCATCGGCTACGAGTAGCGCAATCACGGTGACACCTGCCAATACGGTAAGTTCATCATCACCCTCGGACACGCTATGTGTAAATACCTTATTAACAAATATCACGCATACGACAACGGGGGCAACAGGTATAGGTACAGCTACAGGATTACCAGCAGGGGTAAACGCTGTATGGGCATCAAATACCATTACCATTAGCGGAACACCTACTATTACGGGGATTTATAACTATAATATTCCTCTGACAGGTGGGTGCGGTAACGTAGCAGCTACAGGAACCATTACGGTGACAGAAATAACTTCCGTGTCTTTGGCTTCAACCTCCCCCACTTTATGCAATAATACCTTATTAACAGATATCATTCACACAACGACTGGAACAACGGGCATAGGTACCCCCGTTAATCTTCCTGAAGGGGTAACTGCAACGTGGAGCAACAATACGCTGACGATTAGCGGTACGCCAACGGCAAGTGGTACATTTTACTATACGATACCTATCATAGGAGGTTGTGGTTCCGTAAATGCTACGGGTACTATTAACGTAACGCAAGAAATGTCCGTATCTGCAGGTAATTCAGCCCAGACGCTATGTATTAATACTCCACTGACGGGTTTGTCTCACCTGACATCGGGTGGAACTACTGGCATAGGAACTCCCACAGGACTACCTGCCGGGGTAACCGCCTCATGGAACTTCAGTACCATAAGTATTGTTGGAACACCCACAGAAAGTGGAACATTTAACTATTCTATACCATTAAGCGGCGGTTGCGGTACCGTATCTGCTACGGGAACCATTATTGTGACGCCGTTAAATACAGCAAGCGCTGCTTCTTCTACACCATCGCTATGTATTAATACACCTTTAACAAATATAACGATTACCACCACGGGTGCCACAGGTATCAGTTCATTCACTGGGCTCCCGGCAGGTGTATCAGCCAATTGGAATGCCAATGTTATAACGATTAGTGGAACGCCGAGATCAAGTGGTGTATTTAACTACAGTGTTTCGCTATCAGGAGGTTGTGGTGATGTAAATGCTACGGGTACTTTGACGGTGACGCCTGAAAATACAGTGAGTGCTCCTTCTACAACACCAACTTTGTGCATTAATACGCCATTAACAGATATTATACATACGACCACAACCGCTACAGGTATTGGTACAGCAACCGGTCTTCCTAATGGAGTAACTGCTCAGTGGGTTTCTAACAGATTAATTATTCTTGGAACGCCAACCAATAGCGGAATATTTACTTACACAGTTCCTTTAACAGGAGGTTGTGGAAGCGTAAATGCCACGGGAACGATCACCGTAACGCCTGTGAATACAGTAAGTGCCGCTTCTTCCACGCCAACATTGTGTTTGTATACTTCACTTACTACCATTAAGCATTCAACGGTTGGAGCAACAGGTATTGATACGTCCATAGGCTTACCGCCAGGATTAACAGCCAACTGGTCTTCAGATACTATTTTTATTACCGGTACCCCAGAGGTTTCAGGTATATTCAAGTACGAAATAAGATTATCAGGAGGTTGCGGTGTTTCAATCGCTATAGGTACTATTACCGTAATACCCTCCAATACAGTGACTATAGCCAGTTCGTCACCTACTCTATGTGTTAATACAACGCTAACCAATATCACCCACAGAACAAGGGGAGCAACCGGCATTGGTACCGCGACAGGTCTTCCTGACGGGGTCACTGCAGAGTGGGCAGCTGACGTCATAACGATTAGCGGAAAGCCTTTGGTTTCTGGCGTATATGTATATTTAATTCCACTCACAGGGGGTTGTGATACTTTGAGTGCCATTGGGGTTATCAGGGTAACTCCTAGGAATAGTGCGGGTGTGGCTTCATCTACACCAACGCTATGTATAAATACAGTTCTTACAAATATTACCCATACAACGACAGGCGTGACGGGAATAGGCACGGCGACGGGACTTCCTGCGGGTGTTTTAGCATCATGGGCTTCCGATAGAATAACTCTTTCTGGTACGCCAACAGTGACCGGTATTTTTAATTACAGTATTTTATTGACGGGTGGATGTGACAGCGTGACGGCAACGGGAACCATAACGGTGAATCCTGATAATACAGTAGGTGCAGCTTCTTCTACACCAACGCTCTGCATCAATTCAGCCTTAACAAATATAACGCATACGACCACGGGAGCGACGGGAATAGGCACGGCGACGGGACTTCCTGCGGGGGTATCGGCAGCATGGTCAGCGAACGTGATTACGATCAGCGGAACACCATCGGCATCGGGTACTTTTACTTACAGTATTCCTTTGACGGGTGGATGTAATAGTTTAAATGCTACAGGTACTATTGTGGTTACACCAGCAAATACAGTAAGTGTAGCTTCTTCAACACCAACGTTATGCATCAATTCAGCCTTAACAAATATAACGCATACGACCACGGGAGCGACGGGTATAGGCACGGCGACGGGACTTCCTGCGGGTGTTATTGCAGCATGGTCAGCAAACGTAATAACGATTAGCGGAATACCGACGGCGTCGGGTACTTTTACTTACAGTATTCCTTTGACTGGAGCTTGTGGAAATTTAAGTGCTACGGGTACAATTATTGTTACCCCGGCGAATACCGTTTCAGCAGCTTCATCTGCACCAACGGTCTGCATTAATACAGCCTTAACAAATATTACGCATACAACGACAGGCGCGACGGGTATAGGCACTACGACAGGACTTCCTGCGGGTGTTATTGCAGCATGGTCAGCAAACGTAATAACGATTAGCGGAACACCAACGGCATCGGGTACTTTTACTTACAGTATTCCTTTGAAAGGTGGTTGCGGTAGTTTAAATGCTACGGGAACTATTATTGTTTCACCAGCGAATACCGTTTCAGCAGCTTCATCGGCGCCTGAATTATGTATTAATTCAACATTAACAAATATAACGCATGCAACGACAGGCGCTACGGGTATTGGCACCGCGACGGGACTTCCTGCGGGCGTATCTGCAGCATGGTCAGCGAACGTAATAACGATTAGTGGAACGCCAACGGCGTCGGGTACTTTCAGTTACAGTATTCCACTCACCGGAGGTTGTGATACGGTAAAGGCAACGGGTACCATTGTGGTTAATCCTTCTATTACAGTGAGTGCAGCTTCTTCAACCCCAACACTCTGTATCAATAGCTCGCTTACAGAAATCAGACATACTGTAACCAATGCAGTGGGAATAGGTTTTTCTAAAGGTTTACCTGAAGGGGTAGTGGCATCCTGGATTCCAGAGGGTATCATTATCAGTGGAACGCCTGTTGTAAGCGGTACTTTTAATTATGCAATTTCAATTATTGGTGCTTGTGCTGATATTAATGCTACAGGGACGATAGTAGTTACCCCAGCGAATAAAGTGAGTGTAGCTTCTTCAGCACCAACGCTCTGCATTAATTCAGCATTAACAAATATAACGCATACGACGACAGGCGCGACGGGTATAGGCACCGCAATGGGACTTCCTGCAGGCGTATCTGTACGATGGGCATTGAACGTGATCACCATCAGCGGAACGCCAACAGCGTCGGGTACTTTCAATTATACTATTCCATTGACGGGTGGTTGCGGTAGCTTAAGTGCTAGAGGTACCATTACCGTAACATCGGCGAATGATGCTTTCATAGTGATAACAGATAAATCTGGATTGGTAAATAATGACGGTACAATTTGTGCCGGCGATGAGGTTATTTTAATAGCTAAAGGTGGTTCAACTTTTATGTGGAATGGGGGAGAGACCAGTTCAATTCTCTCTGTTGCTCCAAAAACTACTACAGAATATACCGTATCAATAAGTTCCGATAATGGTTGTACTGCCATGGTTAAAACAACGGTTGTTGTAAATACTTTACCTGTGCCAACCGTTACCTCAACAAATCCGAATTGTTCTTCAAGTCAAAATGGCACAGCTTTGGCTTCTACTGGAAGTGGTTGGTCTTATCTTTGGAGCAATGGGTTAACTACAGCAGGTATCTCCGGACTATCTCAAGGCCAGTATAATCTTACGGTGACCGATGAAAAGGGTTGTAAGGGAACCGCTATGGCGACACTAAAGGATGTAAGCCTACCAATAACCATTGGAATAACCAAAACAGATGTTATTTGTCAGGGTGGGTCGAATGGAACAATCAGGCTCAATGTGGTTGGTGGATCTTCTCCATACACTTATGCCTGGTCCTCTAACGCTCGTGGAGCAACTTCGGCTAATCTATCGAATCTTTCCAGAGGCAGCTATTCAGTAACGGTGACAGAGGGAAGTGCTAATAGCTGTAAGGTGGTAAGTTCTATCGAAATTTTTGAGCCATCGTTTGGGGTACAAACGAATATGGTGATAAGGGAGAATAGTGGTGCGCAGGCGAATGATGGAATTATCTGTCCTTCCGATGCAGCCACCATCACGGTAAGCGCAGCGGCTACCTCAGGCGCAACCATCAGTTCTTATTCTTGGAATAATGCATCAGGTAGTTCAAGTAATAGCATTAATGTAAGTGCGGCAGGATTATATATAGTTACTGTAACAGATAGCAGGGGCTGTCAGACAACGGCAAGTAATACCTTAACATTGGCACCTGATAATTTGGTTGGCGTGGCAAGTTCAACACCCACGCTGTGCATCGATGGATTATTAACAGATATTACCCATACAACAACGGGAGCGACAGGTATTGGTAAAGCAACAGGGTTACCTGAAGGGGTAACAGCTGCCTGGGCGGCAAATAAAATCACTATTAGTGGTTCACCATCGGAAAGTGGAACCTTTAATTATATGATTCCATTGATAGGTGGTTGTGGCGCAGTAAGCGCAACAGGTTCGATTACCGTAAAAGCAACAAATGATGTTTCTATTGTCGTAACAGATAAATCGGGCTTATTAAATAACGATGGTACGATATGTGAAGGAGAAAGTGTGGTGTTAAATGCCAAAGGAGCAGCTTCTTATGCATGGAGCGGAGGAGAAACAAAATCCATTTTGATTGTTTCACCTGCTTTATCTTCTGAATATTCAGTGACAGCTTCTGACTCCGATGGTTGTATTTCCGTAGCAAAAACTATTGTGTTAGTTAACAGCAAACCCAAACCTTCCGTTTCTGTGACGAACACAGATTGTTTGTTGAATCAAACGGGATCTGCGTCGGTTTCAACGGGCAATGGTTGGTCTTACCTTTGGAGCAACGGCTCAGTCTCGCCAACTATTTCTGGCTTAATACAAGGTCAGTACAAAGTGACCGTGACCGATGAAAAGGGTTGTAGTGGAGTGGCAACAGCTACCTTAACTGATAGAAGTATTCCGTTAATTATTGGTGTGTCGAAAACAGATGTGGTTTGCCCGGGGGCTTCTGATGGTACTATTTCGCTTAATGTAAGTAATGGATCTTCTCCATATACTTTTGTCTGGTCATCGAATGCCGGGGGTGCTACTGCTGCTTCCCTGACAAATCTTCCAAAAGGAAATTACCAGGTAACTGTAACAGAAAGTAGTGTAAATAGCTGTAAAGCAGTAAGGTCTATAGAAATTATGGAGCCATCGTTTGGTATTCAAACAAATGTAGTGGTTAGTGAAAATAGCGGAAGGGTATCTAATGAAGGTATTCTTTGTCCGGCGAACGAAGTCACTCTTAGGGTAAATGCGGAAACAAATGCGGGTGCGTTAATAAGTTCCTACCTGTGGAGTAATGCCCAGGGAAGTACAAGTAGCAGTATTAAGGCAAGTGCAGCGGGTGTTTATACTGTAACCGTAACGGATAGCCGTGGTTGTCAAACAACAGCAAGTACTACCCTTGCCGTTACTTCCGGAAATACAGTGAGTGTAGCTAGTTCAACGCCTGCTTTGTGTGTCAATACCGTTTTAACAAATATAACACATACAACGTCGGGTGCGACAGGCATAGGCCTCTCGACGGGCCTTCCAGCGGGTTTAATAGCCAATTGGTCAGCCAACGTATTGACAATCAGTGGAACCCCTCGCGAAAGTGGAACCTTTAATTATACCATTCCTTTAACCGGAGGTTGTGGTTTGGTGAATGCAACGGGAAGTATAACCGTTGGAGTAAACAATACGGTAAGTGCTCCAAGTTCAACACCAACTTTATGCGTTAATACAGCGCTGACAACTATTACACATAATACCACAGGGGCGACCGGTATTGGTGTGGCCACCGGGTTGCCACAAGGTATAAACGCGTCGTGGTCGGCTAATACCATAAGATTAAGTGGTTCCCCTTCTGTAAGCGGTACTTTTAATTATACCATTCCTTTAACGGGTGGTTGCGGAACTGGCAGCGCCACGGGAACCATCACCGTTTCTCCAGTCAGTTCAGTGACCCCAGCTTCTTCAACACCTGCGTTAAATATTAACAGGCTGCTTACAAATATTACGCATACAACCACGGGTATTTCTGGAATAGGGGCCGCAACTGGGCTGCCAGATGGCGTAAGTGCAGTGTGGTCGGCAAATGTGGTAACTATTAGTGGTGTACCAACAATAAGCGGTATTTTCAACTATAGTATTGCTTTAACCGGTGGTTGTGGCATTTTAAATGCAACTGGAACCATTACTGTCAACAAAAATGATCAGGTCGATTCCTTGTTTTGCGGAACTTACCTCATCGACAATATGGAAATTTATAAAGGCGAACCGTATTCAGGGGTTATCATTTTGTCCTACAAAGGCGGTAATGGGGGCGATTTTACAGGAATGAACCTTTCATCCACCGGAGTTACTGGCCTCAATCTTACCCTTCAACCTGGGAAGCTGGCAGTGGGTAATGGATCATTAGAATGGGTGGCAACGGGCGTTCCAGCCGATACTGGAAAGGCAATATTTAACATAGCTTTTGGTGCAAAAACTTGTATCGTAGAATTGCCAGTGACCTTATTATTACCAAAATTATCCTCTTTTGATTGTAATAGCAGCCAATTGACTCCGGATGATCTTGGAAAAGATGTGGAATATACTGGGGTATTGAAGATTAATTATCAAGGCGGTAACAACGGAAAAGTTGGTCCTTTAACCCTTTCTTCAACAGGTGTAGCAGGCTTAACGCTTACGGGAGATTCCTTAAGATTAAATCCAATGGGTGGTACCCTAAGTTATAAAGTAACCGGAACGCCAACGACTACAGGTTTTGCGGGCTTTAAGATTACCGTAGGCGACAAAACCTGTCAAACCCAATTCAATGTGATAGACAGTGAGATTAAACTTTCCAGCTTTTTCACTCCAAATGGCGATGGCAATAATGATCGCTGGGAAAATCCAGCACTTGTTTTCTACCCGGAATCTAAGGTGTATATTTTCGATAGAACAGGTAGATTACTCGTTGAATATGCAGGAGACTCCCTAGGTTGGGATGGAATGATTGGACAGATTCCTGCCTCTGCAGGCGACTATTGGTATGTTATTCAGGTAACTAAAGAGGATATCCGCAAGGGGAATTTCACTTTAATAAAGTAATTAAATCATGAGAGGTATTATTTTCTTTTCATTTTTGTTGGGTTTGAATTTCGCTGTAAGCGGGCAGAATTTTCTTTTCCAGAATCAGAATTTTTTCAAACCTTATTTAACCAATCCAGCATTAGCCGGGAGTCAGGGACATGGAAGTGCCACATTGATATACAAAAAGCAATTGGCGGGCTTCAAAAATTCCCCTAATTCACAAGTTATTTCCGCAGATTATCCTTTTTCAAAAAGTAAAATTGGAGTGGGTTTTAATTTATTCAAGGATCAGAATGGAGCCAGTTCGTATGCAGGCCTTGAAACAACTTTTGCCTATCATATCCTTACCACTAAAAAAGGGGATAAAAAACCGTCGGGATTTTCCTTCGGATTGTCAGCAAATATGAATCAATATAGGATTGAATTAAAGAACTTTTTAGACCTGGGCGTTACGGATGATGTATTTAACGATGATTCAAAATTCAATCATTTAGCTCCTAACTTTAATGTTGGATTTAATTTCTTCACGCATGGTTTTTTTCTAGGTGTGTCTGCCTATAATTTTCTACCTTTTTTCAATCCTGTTTTTACCGATGAAAATGATCTTCAGAATGCCTTCACCGTTTTTGTATCTACCGGATTGGAATTGCCAATAAAGGATAAGATAGTGATACGACCAAGTATGCTTGTAAGAACGCAGGAGAATGCTGATTATCAATTAGATATTTTGGGAGAGGTCAGATTTATGACCGCACAAGGATCTTTTTTCAGCCTGGCACCTGTTTATAGGAATTCCAGTTACCGGACCATCACAGGAAGCCAGTCTGTCGGCTTAAATGCCCTGGTATCCAAACATCCTTTTGGTATTGGGTATCAGTTTGATTTTCCATTAACAGGGGGTAATTTCTCCGCTGGAGACCATGTTTTTTCATTTACCTATCAGTTGACAGCAAGGCCTAAAATAACCAAGAAGAAGAAATAAAGACTAATTTTTACGCAGTTTAGTAAAAGGTTTTTATTTTTTAGGGATTTTGTTCTACTTAAGATTGGTTTTCTTATTTTTGAAGTAATTCGAGATTTTATTTCAGAAAACCCTAATTTTTAAAGTATGCAACCTGTTTCAAGAAGAGATTGGCTTCGATTAAGCGGTTTAGCGCTGGCCTCGCTTTCCCTGCAGCAAAAGTTATCTGCCACCGAAAGTTTGGCTGAGCAGCCATTCATGCCATTGGTGGGTAATCCAATGGCTCGCTTGAGTTCAAATGAAAATCCTTACGGCCCTTCTGAACGGGTAAAAAAGGCGATCATTGACAAAATGGATGTGGTTTGCAGATACCCTTTTTCTTATCAGGATGAGTTATTGCAAGCCATTGCCGATTGGGAGGGAGTGAGCAAGGACCACATCGTACTCACGGCTGGTTCTACAGAAGGGTTAAAAATAACCGGTCTTACCTTAGGTTGGAAAGGAGGTGAAATCATTGCACCAGATCCTACTTTCAATTCACTTATGGTTTATGCTGAACAGTTTGGCGCAAAAATTCATAAGATTCCCGTTACGCCTTCCCTAGATCACGATTTGGTGGGTATGGCTGATAGAATAAATGAAAACACAAAGCTCGTCTTCGTTTGTAATCCGAATAATCCAACAGGTACCTTGATTCCAGAGAATGACTTGAGGTCTTTTTGTAAACAAGCGGCAGAGAAAACTACGGTTTTTGTCGATGAAGCGTATTTTGATTTTATCACCACCCCTGATTATCCGAGCATGGTGGAATTGGTCAAGCAAGGGCTAAATGTTATTGTGTCCAGAACTTTTTCAAAGGTTTATGGTCTCGCCGGACTAAGAATGGGCTATTTGGTGGCAAATCCAGTGATGGCCTCGAAATTAATAGCCAATAGGGTTGCTTTTGTAGGTACCGTGGGTATGGTTGCCGCTAAAGAGGCATTGGCCGATAAGGCCTTTTATGCTTTTAGTTTATTGAAAAATAAGGAGGCAAAAGACCATATATATGCAACGTTGGACAATTTAGGCCTGGTTTACATGCCCTCGCATACTAATTTCGTATTTTTCAAACCCAAAAAAGAATTGGGTGCATTTAATAAGGAGTTAGAAAAGTGGGGAGTTCAGGCTGGAAGACCTTTCCCTCCCCTTATCGAGTGGAGCAGAATTTCTACAGGTACTATGGAGGAAATGCAACAATTTCGTATAGCCATGCAGAAAATCTATAGCTGATATCAGATATTTATTTTAAAGGGGAAAAAGGGAGTGGTTTTAGGAATACTGATTCCACCTTTTCTACAATTTTACCGTCGGCCTCAGAATTATCTCTGGCTTTAACCCATTCAGGATCAATACGGAAGGCATCAAAAGACGCTTTTGCCGCTGCTTCACTGCTATGGGACAACAAATAAATCAATTTAGGCTGGTTTCCATCCTTTTCAATGCTCTCCCAATATACCACATTTTTCATACCATGTTTTTCGAATAAGGCACGGGTATGATCCCGGAATCTGGCTTTCAATGCCGGAAGACGATTTGGCAAACAGGTGTAAGTCCTTAACTCAAAAACCTGATTTAAAGCTACCGTATTTGGAGAAATAGCCGTAGTTAATTCAGGAACCATTTTTAAAAAAGTCTGATCTACTTTCGCTACCAATTTACCATTCGCCTCCGATTTCGCCGCTGCTTTTTTCCATTTTGGGTCAGCGCCAAATTCGTTCCATAGTTTATCTCTCATTTCTTGTGACGGATATCCTAAAATGAAAGTGAGCGAATAAACATCTTCCTTAGTGGGTAAAAAATAAGCTACGTTATCAATACCATGCTTTTTTAACAGCCGAAGGGTATGATCCTGAAATCGTTTGATGAGGTCTGGTCTTTTTTCAGGATGGCAGGTGTAAGTACGCATTTCAAAATATCGGTTATCTGCATTTTGGGCAGTTGAATTTACATGGATATGTAAAAACAGGAGGGTGGCTATCATGCCAATCATTCGGGTCATAGGTTGATTTTTTTGTAAAGTAAATAATTTCAAGTGATAAATTTAGGGTATTATCAAAATAGAAGTCATAATGATTTGTCATAAGATAAACTTAAAAAAATTCTGCCAGGAGAATGCTTCTCGGATCAAATTTCAATCCACCAGGGGCAAGTTTCATCGGAATTTTTAGAAGCGTCGTCTTTTCTTTTATCTCAAATTCATGGAAAGTGGTACCATTCAGTAGTGGATTATACACTTCCAGCTCCAGAGGAAATTCAAAAATAATACCGGAAGACTGTATCTGTTCGATCTTTAATTGAAGTTCTTTCAGGGTTTCATCGTATACATAAGATGTTTTTATTTTTAATGGATCAGGTTGATACAGCCATTGCTGAAAAAAGGTCTTTAAATCTTTTTGGGAAGACTTTTCCATCTCTGCCCTGAAATCATCGGTGGTAGCCGTACCGTTAAAATATTTTTTGTAATAAGCCTGAATGCCATTTTTAAAAGCAACATGACCTATTTTATGTCGTAACATGTGCAAGATCCAGGCTCCTTTTTGATAGGTCAGCGTATTTGTCACTATACCACTTTCTGCTGTGCGGTCACTGATAATGCTAAAAGTGGAGTCCGTTTTTGTGTAATTATCTACACGTCTTTTTGCCAGTTTTAGACCATTGATATATTCCTGGTAACCATAAGCATGTTCCTGGTAAAGTAAGGTGAAATAAGTGGCAAAACCTTCACTTAACCAGGCATCGTCCCAGGTAGATTCCGTCACTGCATTGCCAAACCATTGATGCGCCAATTCATGGATGACTACGTCTTGAAGCCTTTTATTATCGGGTTTGCCTGTTATCAAATTTTCCCCATAAAAGATAGCAGAAGAGGTTTCCATACCCCCTCCAACGCTTGCTGCTTGAATATTTGCCAGTTTTTCATAAGCAAATGGACCTACATAAGAGGAAAAGAAGGTCAGAGCATCTTTGGTTGGATAGGAAAAATCGATGAATCCTTTTTCTCTATCTTGAGGATATACCCAGGTTTGAATGGATTTTCCCTCAAATTCGTCCACCATTTGAACGGCAAATTCGGCAACGCCTAAAACAAACAACCAGGGCGACACAGGCACAGATTGTTTCCAATGGGTCAGGGTAAATGATTTGTCCAAATGGGTTTCTTCCTGCAACAATCCATTGGATACCACTTTGTATTTTGAGGGGGCTTTTACTAAAAATTCACTGGTTGCCTTATCATAAGGATGGTCAATAGAAGGTAACCAATGGCGTGCCAGATTCGGCCAGTTTTCATTGAAAAAACTACGATGTCCATACTTGGTGGGGCCAATTTTCAGACCTCCAGCAGGGATTCCCCGATAGACAATGCTTATTTCAAGCTTTTCATCTTTTTTGGGAGGGGTATCAAAAAACAAGAATACCTCATCATTGGAATGGGTGAATTTTATTTTATGATGCGGGCTATATATAGAGTCAATAGTCATACCTTTACCTTTTCTCGCATCTGTTTTATTTATCAAATCCAGACGGATTTTTTTTGAATCGTCTGTTTTAAATAAAATGTGTAGAGAGGCTTTACCCATTATTTCGTCTGACTGATCAGATAAGCTCAGTTCAAACTTATAATGTATGATATCAATGTTATGATTTTTAGGATATTTATCTGCATAAACCATGGTGCTACCACTGAGTAAAAACAGATAAATAAGCGCATGATATAACTTCATTACTGAATGCTTATTTTTTTGAGATAATTATTTTTCAAATCCACCTGAGGGGGAAAAGCGCTTTGAACGGTGATACCTTCCTTTGGAATAACCATTTTTGTTGTACCCTTTTCCGTAGAGATATCCATGGGCAGGGCCATGAAAAAGTTATTTAATTTGATGGTAAATTTACCTGCACCCACTTCTTTTACGGTGATATCAAGGACATCGTTCGTACGGGTATAAAAATCAAATAATGGTTTCAAGTCCTGTTTTGCCTCCATGCTGAACAATTGTTCCACATCTTGAGTGGTGACAAATTGATCATAAGTGTATTTGGGATCAGTGGCCAATTTTTTTAGCGTTGGAAGAAAAACCTCATCTCCTAAAACATATCTAAGGGAGTGCATAAAAAAGGATCCTTTCGTATAAATATCATTTCCATTATACGTTTCGTCTTCTGATAATTCCTCACCACCAACCATAGGTTTTTTAGCTCTTATGGATCGTCGATGTCTGTTTATAAGGTCATCATAAGCCACCTGACCGCCAAGTTCAAAGTGTATTAATGCTTCTGCGTAAGTGGCAATACCTTCTTGAATCCACATGTGCGCCCAGTCTTTATTGGTCACTTTATTGGCAAACCATTCATGGGCATATTCGTGAAACAAGTTGGCAGAGTAGGGCTGACCTCCAATGTCAGTGTAATCAAATTTGTTTTGGAAAGTAATCATGGTTTGGTGTTCCATACCAGGGTTTGGGACAGCGGCAATGCCAATTTTTTCCTTAACCCATGGATATTCGCCGAAATATTTTTCCAACACCCTGGAATCCCTCTCCTTCAGCTCAATGATTTTTTTTGCCTGAGCTGTATCTTCTTGCAAAACATAATATTGGATGGGCACTATATTTCCATCGATCGTTTTATAATCTTTGCTAATCACTTCGTATTTGCCTATATTAAAAAGAATACAATAATTACTGATGGTATAATTTGTTTTCCAATGGAATGTTTTCTTTTCTTTTTTGGTCTTCACGTCTATCAAAAGACCAGGACCAGCGACCACTAATGAAGCGGGAACGGTAATGAACAAATCGACTCCTTCGTTAGGTTCGTCACTTGGATGATCTTTACAAGGAAAATATAGGCGGCCTCCTTCCTTTTGACAATTGATAGCCACCCAAGGATTTCCACTTCTGTCTTTTGTCCATGTAAATCCGCCAAACCAGGGAGGTTTGACAGCAACGGGAGGTTCTCCACCATAAAAAATGGTAATTTTCTGTTTCCCCGCTTGAAATGGGCTGGTTGCTGTGATATAAATTTTATCTTTTACATGTTGAAAATTGACTGGTTTGTCATTGGCTTTAACTTTTTCAATTTTCAGCAGGTACACCAGATCCAATAAAATAGTATCTGAAGGTTTTGAAAGAATCATATCTATTTCTGTGGAACCAGCAATGGTTTTTTTATCAATATCCACATCAAGGATAATCGTATAATGTCTGATGTCCATATTTGCCTGAAGCGGGTGTAATTTGCCACCTGAGGACATGTAACTAATATCTCTATTTTGAGCCAGAGCATTTTTTGCAAAAAAGCATAGAAAAAAGAGAAGAAAGAAAGGTGTAGGAATGGTTCTTAGCATTGGAAATATACTTAATGAGAAATTTGCGTTCACTAAATATAAGTATATTCTCTATTTTTTTCTTTTATAAATGAAAAGCGTCCGAAATCATTGCATTTCAGACGAAATAATCACTTGAAATACTATCTTTCGGAAGCTTTAATTAAAGCTGCTTTGTTAACGGTAGGTTTTTCGCAAGTGCCTGAAAAGCAGGCACCGGAGGCAAAACACAGAATAAGTGGCTGGTTCAATGTTTTTAATTCTTCCAAACGTTGTGGAATTTCCTGTAGCGGAATATTAATGGAGCCCACTACATTTCCACCCATAAATTCTTCTGGAGAACGAACATCTACAATAGTTCCTTTTTTCTCTTTTAAAATGTTTTGCAAAGTCATGTTATGATTGTTTAGTATTTTCCTTTTGAAACATGTTTAAGAATAAGCCACCCATAACAGATCCGTAAAGGGTGC
This sequence comes from Bacteroidota bacterium, assembly GCA_014190515.1. Lineage (GTDB taxonomy): Bacteria > Bacteroidota > Bacteroidia > Chitinophagales > Saprospiraceae > BJGN01. The sequence goes on along the minus strand of BJGN01000011.1, from coordinate 13,379 downwards.
TGTTTAATGGTTTTGAGGTAATTAGACAGGTGCCGGAAACGCATCCAATATGATAATAGTATAAGTATCCACCGATAGCGCCTATCAATACCCCTATAATAGTTAGTTTATGTGTTTGTAAAAAAGGCATGGTCCAATCGATTTACTGGTCTTTTTTTCTCGTTGAAATGCCAAAGGGAAGATACAATGGGCAGAAACTCACAAAACTAGTGAGTACAAAGACGGCGGCAAATGCGAGTAAAACATAGCCGAAGATACCGGAAATGACATTTCCAATTAATAAGCCGGAAATAACGGCAGCGACAATGAGTCTAATCATCTTGTCGGTGGATCCCATGTTTGGTTTCTTTGTCCCTATATTGATGTTACGCGGGAGGTTTTATTTCGTAAAGTTCTAAGCGGCGATCTTTCATATTTCGCACACTACCATATTCGTGCAATTCTCTCAGAAGGTCGAGGTCAATATCAACGATAAGGGTCATTTCTGTATTTGGTGTAGCCTCACCTTTCACTGCATTAGAAGGAAAAGCGAAGTCTGAGGGTGTTAACACAGCAGATTGCGCATATTGAATATCCATATTATGAACCTGCGGTAAATTGCCTACACAACCTGCCATGACCACATAGCATTCGTTTTCAATGGCTCTCGCCTGAGCACAATAACGAACCCTCATGTATCCATTTTGAGTATCGGTTAAAAAGGGGACGAATAAAATTTGCATCCCTTTGTCGGCCAGAATCCGGCACATTTCAGGAAATTCAACATCATAACAGATAGCTACGGCAATTTTGCCGGAATCGGTATCAAAAACCTCCATTTTACTTCCACCGGCCATGCCCCAGGAATCTACTTCTGCCGGCGTGATATGAATTTTCTCATAGCGTTCAAACGTTCCATCTCTTCGACAGAGATAACCGACGTTTAATAATTGCCCGTTTTCCATCAAAGGCATACTTCCCGTTACAATATTGACATTGTAGGAAACAGCATATTCCAAAAATTTATCTCTCAGTGGTATGGTAAATGCGGATAACTCTCTAATAGCTTCAGGTTCACTTAAATGATTGAACTCTGCCATAAGTGGAGCATTAAATAATTCAGGAAATAGCATGAAGTCACAGGTGTAGCTGGCGACAGAATCGACGAAATATTCAATTTGTTCGCAAAGCGCATCCATGGAAGGAAACAAGCGCATTTGCCATTGGATAAGTCCAACCCTGACCACACTAGTCCGGTAGCTGATTTCACGCGTTCTTTTTTGGTAGAAAATATTGTTCCATTCCAGAATAACCGTACTGACCGCTTGTTTTCTATCCCCTGCGAAATAGTCGGGAAGGATGGTTTTAATATGAAAATCATTCGCCAGATGAAATCCTAAAATAGGATCTTGGAGCTCTTTGTATTTTACCTTTTGTATATAATCTTTAGGCGATTTTAATGCATCGCCCTCTTGTTTAGGCATTCTGGAATAGGTGACGATGGAGCAAAGATTCCTTTCCTCGCACCATTCCTTACGAACATCTGAAAGTCTCCTTCCTAATCTTAATCCCCTGTATTCTGGTAAGACAAAAGTATCGAGCCCATATAATAAATCCCCTTCGTACTGGTGGGTTGAAAAGGAAAAATTCCCGGTTATCTCTCTGAAATGGGTCAACTTTTCCATCTGTTCGATCGACAAAATGATGGAAAAAGAGTAACCTACGACGATACCATTTGCCAAAACAACGATTTGACCTTCAGGAAAAACGGTGAGTAATTTTAAGATTTGAGCTTCCGTCCAGAGGACAGCAAGTTCTTCGTCAGGCAAAGATTTTAAGTCGGCAAGTAATTCAGAAAAATCCTCGATATGTAAATTCCTTACTTCGATTTTATCGATAGGAACCATGGGCGTGGTATGATAAAAAGATGAACGAACAGGTTTTATGGATGACAGCTAAACCAAATGCTTATCATAGGTTCAAAGATACATATTAGTATCAAAAATACTAATGTGGGGGTGGAAAATGGGAGAGGACTTGTGTGTGGAATTTATAATAGGGTACTTTTTTAATGATTTTCCCATATTGCATCAATTATCCCAATCCCCGTAGAGACGCGATTCCTCGCGTGTTCTCATCGTCAAGACACAAATTTAACTTAGCTTTTTTTGGGACAAAATACCTGATTTTTTGAAGTCAGGTAAAAAGACACATATCATCCTTTACTACACTATTTAGGCATACCTCCTCGAATAGTTGTATGTTTACTAAAGCCGGGAATTTGGTAGTAAAAACAAAATATGAAAGCAAAATTTATAAATCCATTTACAGACTTTGGATTTAAGAAAATCTTCGGGGAAGAGGCTAGTAAACCCTTATTGTTGGATTTCCTGAACTCACTTTTGCCTGAATCGGACAAAATTGTAGATCTGACCTTTAAGAATAATGAACAGTTGGGAGAGACGGAAGCAAATCGTAGAGCCGTTTATGACATTTATTGCGAGAACGAAAGAGGGGAAAAATTCATAGTAGAGCTACAAAAGGCAAAACAAAATTATTTCAGAGAAAGAACCCTTTATTACGCTACTTTTCCCATTAGGGAACAAGCGGAAAAAGGATTTTGGGATTTTAATATGAAAGCGGTTTATTGCATAGGTATTTTAGACTTTACTTTTGACAACCAAAAATTAGACCCTGAAACCAACGAATTTAAACATACGATAAAGCTTAAGAATCAAAATGGAAAGACATTTTACGAGAAATTGACATTTATTTATTTTGAGATGCCAAATTTCCATAAGGGGGAAACTGAGTTGGAAACAAGATTGGATAAGTGGCTTTATTTTATCAAACATTTGGAGGATTTCCAGACTATCCCGCTAAGTATCAAAGACGAAGTGTTTAAACAGGCATTTGAGAAGGCAGAACTTGCCAAAGAACTTGCCAATTTGGGTTCTATAGAAATGGATAACTATGAGAAAAGTCTGAAAATATTCAGAGATTTGAATGGTGCCTTTGACACGGCCTTTGGTGATGGGAAATTGGAGGGGAAATTGGAGGGGAAATTGGAAGGGAAATTGGAAGGGAAAATTGAAATAGCAAAATCACTAAAAGATATGGGTGTCTTAATAGCGACTATTATTGCTTCAACAGGTTTGACGAAGGAAGAAATTGAGAAGCTTTAGAAATATGTTTTTTTTCTGATAGCTTGCAAATTACTCCAATTTTTATATATTAATGGAATGGTCAAAATAGGCTATTATTTTTTGCTTATACTGCTCGCTGAAATCTGATTTTATGATCATGGCGTGCTTTGCCACCGGAACAGTCCATAGTTCAGATAAAACGGGACAATTTTCATGAAATCTTTTTCCCATTTCGGTTGTTGCCCAAGTATCAGTATCAGAATAAATAAACAAAATAGATTTTAATCTTTTAGCTTCTTTAATCCGTTCAACCATATTTATTTTGCTTTTATATTTTGGCATAAATACATTGAATAGTTTCAACGCATTGTGCGCAGAAGGAAAATGAATCCAGAATTCATCTAAGGTTGTTGGGGCACTTTCTATGATTGCAAAGTCATAACAATGCAAATTATCCGCAAACGATATAGTGGCATATTGTCCTCCCAAAGAGATTCCATGATATCCAATTTGTAGGTTTGGAAATAATTCCTTCGCTTTCTTACTGATCGAAACTATATCTTCATAATAGGAAAAATTACCCATGCTGCTTTCTCCAAACCCGTTTATATCAAAAATTACAACGTTATAACCATTACTTAATAATAAGTCGGTATAACCATTTTTTAAGAAGTAACCTTTTGCTTCTTTTCCCATGGGATGCCCTAAAACAATGGTCGCTTTAGGGTTATTTGCTATGGCATATAATCCAGATAGGGTTGCACCAGATTTACTTAGAACTGAAAATTCTGTCCAATTCTTTTTCTCATCTTCAGACAGTGGATTTCTCCAATTGACCATGAAATGCCCGAAAAATGGTTTTTTCAAAAGTTTGTATAAAATCATTAAAAGTAAACAGCTTAAGTACAACGAAAAGTTTCATTTATTCCTATTTACAAAAACATCTAATTCCTTAAAGTTAAAACTGCCGCTACTTTTGTAACCCTCCACAACGAAAGACACCTCATGTAATTTCCCCATGTTCATGCCGAAAGATTCCCATTTGTTAAAATGATCTGAAATATGGATGCTACCCTTGTTACGTTTTTCTCTTCTGATACTAAAATATTGTTCAAATGTTGTGATCCCAACAATAGAGGGTTTCTCAACCCTGGTTTTTGTATAAATATCATATATGCTTCCATTTATATCGAAAGAACCTTTAAAAGTAGCATCTGGTGACATGTAGGAAACCCAGTTTCGCCAATCTTCAATAATATAATATTCAATCAAAGGCTCCACTGTCCAGCCATAGACTGACAAATATGAATTACCATTTTTGCCTTCAGAAGGATTATAATCACAATCGTATTTAGCGTAAAAGTCCCCAATTTCCTGATGATTCCTTTTTTTGTCATAGGACAACCCACGACGAGCGAGATAATTCTCTATATCACTCCATTCTCCGCTGAACAAAGCGCCGTCAGAAATAGTCATACAAGCATGCCCCTTAGCATATTGGTTCCATAATTCATAGCGGAAGCCGTCTTTCGAGCCAACAATCTGATCTTTATTATTTTCAATACAGACTTTTTGAGCATTTAAACTATTTTCATTAAAGAATAAAACAAGAAATAGCCCAAACAATAGGTACTTCCCTTTTAAAATATTTGTTTTTCTCATGATATAATCCATATTTTGGGCTTAACTGTCACATTAATTCTCTTATTTAGACTTAAAGGTTTGCATATATTTCACCAAATCTAATACCTCAGATTCATCCAAAGGGTCAAATAAACCAATCGGCATCAACGAAGTAGGTTGTACTTCCCTCGATTGAATATCAGATTTATTAATGATTGCCGCTTCCTGTCCCACCATGCGCATAGTGAGTTGGCGCTCATTTTCACCCACAACATTCCCTGAATAAGTGCGTCCATCGCGCGTTGTCACGACAACTAATTTATAATCATCTTGTATTTCACCACTTGGATTCAGGACATTGAACAAAAGATAATCCAGATTTCCCCGATTTGATCCTGTCAAATCAGGACCAATGTCACCACCTTTGCCATACATTTTATGGCAACTGCCGCAAGCTACCTGAAAAAGCACTTCCCCCCTTTTCGCATTAGCTGTTGTCAGGGCATTAGCAGTTATCATTTTCTGGTATTTGGAATAAGCTTTAGCGAGGGAAGGTTCTTGCTCAATGGGTCCCCAAACTTCAATAAAACCGCTACCAACTACGCGCAATAACTGCCTGGCAGTATAAGCGGGTATGTCCTTTTTGGGCACTTTTTGCTCCTTTAAAGCTTGTGTCAAAAGCCAGCCATATCGAGATCTGGAGGAAAGAGTTAGTATGGTTTGTTGCTTTTCTGCCTCATTAAAATCTTTGTATTTTGACAAAAGTAATTTTCCCAGTATTTCAACATCGTAATTTGCGATAGCCTGAATAACCTCCATTCTTAAACCAATTTCATTGATTAAATTGGGTATCTCATCCAGTAAAACATCTCCTTTTCGAACGGAAATATCCCGTATAGCTTGAATACGGGTAACAACCGTCGCATTTTTATTTTTAAGGGTTACCATAGATTTTTCAAGTACTTCCGTGTCACCGAACCTTTGGGCAATCTGATGGGCTAATTGTTCCGTTTTTCCTTTATTGCGTTTCAATTTCGCATAAACAGCTGGCCAGTTTTTGGGTGCTTTCAGATCATACCGATTCTCGAGACCATCACGCATTCCTTCCAAAATAAGGATTTGATTTTTAGACTTTTTACTGAGAATAGCAAGCACCAATTCAGGCATATTGGCATCTATCAATCGTCGTGAAATGTATTGCGAAATCAAAGGAATATTTGCATTATTAGCCAGGGTAATCGCTTTGTCAGGATTATTTTTCACCAATGGTTCCAAGCCAAACCAAAGCATTTTAGGTAGGTTATGATCCGTTGCGTCTTCGCTGTGTAAAGCCAGTTGTTCTGCCAGATTCCACGCAGCTTCTTTGTTGATACGTTGCATTGCGGAAGCCAGATATAAGCGTACAACAGGCGAAGGATCTTCTTTTGCCAAGCGAATAAAGGCTAAAATAGCTTCATTTGAGGGGTTTTTGTCTTCACAGAGAAATTGAATGGCCCAGGCACGTATGTGTTCATCTTTATCGGACAAGGCTGCGAGGAGTTCATTTGATGTAATTTGATTTGTAATATTCAAGGTCCACATCGCCCTAAGCCTGTAATCAGCATTAGTATTTTGTTTGTAAATGGCCTGTAAAGCATCAACGGCATTTTTATCTACTTTGCTTTTATGCGCTCTATATTGCAGGATTACTCTGGCGCGTCTTGCATGCCAATCACTCGGACTTTTTTGTAATTCCACCAATTGTTTATCCGTAAAAGTATTTAAATCGGCAAATCTGTTTTCAAAATTTTGTGCCAATGACTTATCAGGCATTATTCTAAAAATACGGCCTGTTTCACCATTCAATACCTCCTTTCCACAAATATCAGCGTCATGCCAGTCCAATACATAAAGTCCGCCGTCAGGACCAACTTCCATGCTAAAACCTACCCATTGAGCATTATTCGCCAAAAGCAATTCATCGCCATGTTTGGCGACAAAACCTGAGCCTTTAGGTTGTAAAAAATCTGATAAAACGGCATGTTCGTGGATATTTGCCATAAAAATACGGCCTTTGTGTTCTGCTGGAAATGCGTCCGATTGATACACTCTGGCACCTCCATGTGCGGATCGATGGCTATGGTCGGCTATGGTTCGAATATCGCTATAAAAATAAGGATTAAAATGCTGTCCTCCCTGCCTGTGATAAATACCGCCTGGAATCACGTGCCACATATGGGGAATGACGCAAGCACTGATAAATAATTGTCCTTTGGCATCAAAATCAATGCCCCAGGGATTACTAAAACCATGAGCCACCACTTCAAATTTATCTTTAATGGGATGATACCGCCACACACCACCATTAATATCTACGCCATCTCCATCTAAAATATCTTCTGGAAAAGGGTCTTTATGTCTGTAAAGCCGTCCTTTTCCTTCGGGTTTGCGCACTTTTGAAGGGGTTGCAAAGCCCTGACAGCCGTACAACCAGCCATCGGGTCCCCAATGCAGGCTGTTCAACGTTTCATGTCTGTCGCGAATACCCCAACCATTCAGACGGACTTCAATATCATTTTCGTCTGCTTTATCATCTTGGTTTTTATCTGGTACAAATAGTAAATTAGGCGGTGCACCCAAATACAAGCCATCAAAACCAACGGCCATGGCAGCGGGGAAAGCAATTCCTTCTAAAAACACTTTTTTAGTATCCGCTACACCATCGTGATTGGTATCTTCAATGATTAAAATACGACTATTTCCTGCGTTTGAAAAACCATGACCGCGCGACTCATAATCCCGGTTTTCTGCAATCCACAGGCGCCCTTTATCGTCCCAACAGAAGGCCATAGGCTGGGTAATCATGGGTTCAGCAGCCCAAACATTGACTTTAAATCCTTCTTTCATAGTCATATTTGCTACGGCCTCTTCTGGGCTTAAAAATTTCGCATCTCTACCCTCCTGTTGAGCAATACCCCAAAGAGAGGCGGTATTGTACATGCCTTTATCTCCGGAAAAATCTCCCCAAAGATTATCCATTTCCATATTATTCAGCGTACCTGAATAGGCAACAACCTGGTGCTTAAAAGTAGCCATTTGACCCCTTTTAATATGCCAATCCCCTTGTTTTGCCTTCACAGGCCCAATCCCCAGTTGACCATCTACCCGCCAGGTAGTTGGAAATCCATTATTTTCGGGATGATCAAAAAGGGCAATATGCCCCCAATCATTTAAGCCATCAATAGCCATACCGACATCAACCCACTGAGCTCGTTGAGCATCTGCTTTTTGGTTTATTTGACGGGCAGTATTCACGGCTTCTCCCTTAACACCTGCTTTCCACGGCATTCTTAAAAACAAACCACCATAATCAAATTCATTTATGGTAATATCTTCAATAGCTTCACCTTCCCATTCTAATGACAATACATGTTTGTTGTCTTTATGAGAAAATGTCCAGGTCTGCGTTTCCTTTAAAATAGGCTTTTTATTCCCATCTAACAGATTGTAAACGGTTTGCCATTGCAAATTATCACCACTGGATTTAAGGATTGTCGCTTCTACTTTTTGCCAATATTCGCCTGTAGGATTATGAAAAAAGTCCCGACCTATTTGCGCTTGTATATCAGCGGGTTTATCTTTCCGATAAAACCATTTATTTAAGCTATCTTTTTCTATACCTGACCCATTTACTCGTGTAAAGCCCCAAAACAAACCGGTTTGGTGTTTATGGTGCTCAGGACTATACTGCGTCAAAGAAACGGTGGTGTTCGGCGCTAAAATAGGATGAATATAAGGTCTGAAATCAGCCTTTGCGTTTTGCACCACCACGGGTTTTAAAACACCCGATTGCCAAACTTCAATCTGATCACCATTTTGTTTTAAGGTAAATTTTAATGGAACAGGATCGAGTTTCTTAGAAGACTGGCCAGATAAAAAATAAAGGACACAAAATAGTACGAAGAAAAGTCGGTGCAAGGGTAAGGAAATTTTCATTTTGTATAGATTTTTCATAGTTGAGCTATTTTATTGCGACGCCAACTGGGCGAGCTTCTTTTTTAAGGGTTTGATCAAATGCTTCCAGTGCTTGTCTTAGCTCGTTGGTAATTTCAGGGTGTTCCTTGATGACATTTGTGCTTTCTGAAATATCCTTTCCTAAATGGTAAAGGGCTTCTGATTGCTGAAAAGCTTCCGTTTTTCCATTTCTACCATCTTTACCAGCGCTCGTAACGGTCCTATATTTAATAGGAATCATATATTTCCAATGTCCTTTGCGGACAGCTGATAATTTTTCATCAGAGAAATAATAAAAATATCGGGTATCCAGTGTCTTATTCATCTTTTTACCCTTAAGTGAAGGCAATACATTGATTCCGTCTATTTTTTTTGCGGGCAAAGGCGTTCCAGTCATTTGACAAAGGGTAGGAACAATATCCATGCTGGTTATTAAATCATTATTTACCTTCCCTTTGGGTATAGCCTTCGGAAAAGACATGATACAGGGAACCCTGAAGCCACCCTCAAAAACATCAAATTTACCACCTCTCAGTTTGCCGGCAGTGCCACCATGATTTCCATAAGAAAGCCAGGGTCCGTTATCAGAAGTGAAAATAATCAACGTGTTATTAAATACCCCTTTTTTCTTTAATGCCTTTATTATTTCTCCAACAGACCAGTCCACCTCTTCTATGACATCTCCATATACCCCCCCTTTAGATTTACCTAAAAAATCTTTTGAAGCAAAAATGGGAATATGCGGCATGGTATGGGCTAAATAAAGGAAAAAAGGTGATTTTCCCGCCTGATCATTGATAAAATCGACGGAATATTCGGTGTATCGTTTGGTTAAAGTGGTTTGGTCAGCAGGAAATTCGACTACCTCATTATTTTTCATAAGAGGCGTCTGATGATTTTTATAATCCATTTTCACAGCGTCAAATTGTTGAATCATTTCTCTGGTCACGCCATTTCGCAACAGGATATTTTCCGCTAAAACCATATCAGGCGCAATGGTCATATCATTGCTGTATGGTACCCCAAAATATTGATCAAAACCATGCTGGGTTGGTAAAAACATTTTTTTATCCCCTAAATGCCATTTACCAGCCATCGACGTAGCATACCCAGTTACTTTAAGTAGCTCGGCAATCGTTTGTTCATCAGGATGTAATCCGGTATTTCCCGGATTGTTTTTTCCTTCGGGAAATAGCACTTTTGGCAAACCAAGACGATGAGGGTAACAGCCAGTCAACAAGGCGGTACGGGATGGGGTGCAAACGGAGGCAGCTACGTGGAAGTCGGTAAATCTCATGCCATTCGCTGCCAGTTTGTCAATATTTGGCGTGAAAATGGTTTCCGATCCATAACAGCTCAAATCTTCATAACCCATATCGTCCATGAAAATGAGTACGATATTTGGCCGTCGATTTACTATTTGCTTTTTCGTTTGAAAAGAAGCAAAAACGAAAACGATAAGAATTGGAAATAATAAATGTTTTATCGATTTCAGGTGCATTTTGAAATATTATTGGCTGTATTCACGGCTAGAATACAACGTAGGGTTAAATCAATGTTTGATTTCTATAAAAATAAGAATTTTCCCTTCAATATTTTAAAAATGAGCTGAGCATATTCAACCATTAAATTTTTATTAATGCAATTAACCATGCGTTTTAATATAAGAAAGGATGAAGACTTTAGAATTTTTTTTTGACTAACACTACCAAGTCTGATTAAATATTTGTAATCCTTAATAATTATCACTTTTAACAGTTATTTGTTCCCAACAACCATGAGCTGTTTTTTTTACAACATCCAGAGGGATTTGTTCATTAGGTGACAAGGGGCGGTCAAGAGGCACATATTGAAGATAAGTTTCTGTGGAACGACAATAACGATGCATATCCACATAGAAATTTGGATGTAAATCTTCACCATCTGAAGTATATCTTATGGCACAGTCTCTTACGCCATAGGTATTTGTAACCCTATCATTCCCATGATGTTGAATACCTATACTATGTCCAATTTCATGTATTACCGTGGTTGTGAGCAGTTTTTCGGAAACGAACTGCCTATAATTTGGTGAAACACTTTTCAAACATAAGTAGTCTATGAGTGGTTTATTTATGGATACCACATAATGACATTTAAGGGGTTGATCGAAATTTAGTGGTATAGGACAGAGCATTTTGGAAAACGTAGGTGATTCCATTATATCGAAAATTTGCCCAAATATTTTCCTAATATTCTTCAAACTACTGTTCTCATCCTGCTGGTTTTGGAAATCATTTAGATTGGGCGCGCCAGCCCTTGCAATGCCAAGATTAAATTCCTCACTTCCCTCGATCCCCTGAATGGCTAAATGCATACCATATTGTTTTGCATAGAAGTATTCCCCTGGCGTATTGAAATTAATCCATCGATGCTCCGGATGCATTGGAGATGCGCGGCTAAAATTAAATTGGTTCTCCAAAATATAATGCCAATTCAATTGTGCAGGATTGAATTTTGAATAATGATTTTTAAAAAGTTGATCCTGATCATATATAAAAACATCCTTATGATTTGGATCTGTGCGAATGTGTCCTTTTTCCCAAACTGTGTTTTTTGGATTAAATTGACTATTATTAACCACATGAAATCCCCTATATTCCTCAAAAAGGGTATAACCATCGCCATTACGGCGCTGGTTTAATGGATAAGGATCTTCGTCCCAGGTTGCTGTTACGTTTGAAACACCTGTTTTATTCTCCCAGGCATCTGAAATCATGTTGAAATTATCATCTTTAGGGATACGTACTACCTTTCTATTATCAGGTTTAAATTTGGCAATTAATGTTTTTCCTCCTTCAAGATGCAAATAAACCTCTGCCTCTAAGTTGGTAAATGCCGCATAATCCATGCTTGTTAATGTAATCTTTGCATCCCCTTTTTGTCTTAGAGTTTTAGCTATATCTGCTTTAAGATATTCAAAATCTGAGGCATCATTCATTTCAGAAAGAAAGAGGAAATCAGGTTCTGTATTTGGTGCATTTTTCAAAATTGGAAAATTATTGCAAATTCCCCGATATCTGCTTGTATTACTTAGCTGAAAATAAGTCTGGTATTGGTCAGAAGGTATTTGCTTCTTAGTTTTTGTTTCATAAACAGTGACTTTAAATGCTAAGGAATTTCCTCTGTCGCTGGTGTTGGAATAAATGCCCGGAACGATTACATTTTGTGAATTGTCAATAATTCTACCCTGGGGAATAAATTGATCATAGGAAGCCAATTCATTATTAACAGGCTCAATAAAGGCTTCATATTTTTCCTCCTCGGGGGAAGTATAGGGTTTTAAGGTAATTTTAATATTTTGCCTGAGAATTATGTTTACCTGACCAGATCTTTCCTTTTCATCAACAAAAAATTCATTATACGGTACAGAGAAGTTTTTGGTTCCTGAAATGGTTTGTATAAGGAAACCATTTTGATTAGCAAGTTTACTGACACTCGATTTCCAGGTAATATCACCAGAAAGAAGATTCATTCCTTCCAAAATTTTAGCGCTTTCAGGATCAAATCCATCCAGATTCGAACTTTGCTCACGATCACTAAAGGAATTTTGCATTAATTTTATAGCAAACTCCTCATGATTACTTTTCATAACTAGCTCATCTAAAGGAAAACGATTTGTTTTTCTGCCTTCCCAATCTGTAATCGAAATTACTGCCTCACCTTTAGCTGAGACATCATCTATTTGGGTTGATACAGAGACACCTCCTTCAACAAACCCTTCATTTATCCAAATTTTCAATCCAAAACCAGGATTTTCATTTAAAACCCGGGCAGAACTCTGTGAAATATTAGTTGATTCTGAAAAACTCTTATAATCCTTTCGTAAATCTTCAGTTGAATCATAAACTTTGGTATTCATGACACTGCTACCAGTGACCGTCCATGTTCCCTCTTTTATGTTACTGATAATATCATCAGGAAATCGGTCTTCGAGCGTACCAGACTTAATTAACAACACATCATTTTCTGTTGTTGCAGCCCATTTTGGGCAAAAAAAGGAATAATTGCCTTGAAAAACTTGATTTTGGTAACCCTTATTCTGATAATCAGGATTTACTTCCTTGTAATTCCAATCCCAGGTAAGATGACAGTTTCCTTCCACTTCGACACGCCAAAAGCTAATTTTCGACTGAGTGTAAGCAGTGTCTAAATTAGCTAATACAAGAATAAAAAACAGTATTATCCTCATTTTACAATATCTTTAGTATTAGATACTTAAAAATACAAAATCAAATGCAATGTGGTTAAATTATTTTCAGCTTAATGGATTATTCAAAAAACGGTACTGTTAACTAAATCTTTTTTTCGAAGTGAAAATATCTCATTAATTGCTCCTCTTATTTCTTTATTTATATTTAAATGATTACATATATTTTCTTTATTTTAACAAAGACATTTCTTCCTTGCCGTACCAAAACAACTAGTTATCTTGTTTTTCCTAATTCTGTTTAATTTCCATACATCCCTTATAATTCGGCCCTTTCCCACGCTGAAATACCCTTCTTTGATGCCGAAAAGACAACTCCTACGCCTATTATAGTTTTGTTGCGAAGTCGCAAACTATCGGCATATTGTCTATCTCTTATGCACTGAATG
>BJGN01000010.1:40681-45078 GCA_014190515.1 Bacteroidota bacterium | reverse complement strand
ATAATACTATTAGCAACTTGTTTTTTATTCTATTGCTGTAATGAAAACAAAACAGGATTTGAAATTAGTCTCGATTCACAAATTAAATTGGACACAATCTACATTTCGGAATTGATTACAGATAAGCCTATTGCCAAAATTTTTGATAAGGACGAAATAAAAACTATTCAAATAGATTATCCAACCGTAGCGAACATATATACCAAGAACAATGACAACCAGTATCTTACAATATTAGCACCAAGGAAGGATTTGCATATTTCTGTTCTGCCCGATTCCAGTTTAACGACCAATGACAAGAGCGATTCGCTGGTCAACTATCTATGGAAAAGCAATAATCAATTTATATCCCAAAACAGTTCGTTCATATTTCAAACTGAAAAGGTAGATTCAATTCCAATCATATTTGAAAGATTTAGAGACAAGAGAGAAACCGAATTAAATGAACACAAAGACCGTTTAAGTTCTGAAATAGCAGATATCTTATATTTTCAGAATAATGCACGTGTTTATTCATTTTTATTTTGGTTGGGAAGAGTTTCCAAAGAATTAAACCCACATGACAGCTATTTTGATTTTATAGCAAAAATTCCAGAAGCTACCGAAACATTAAAGTCTCTTCCCGATATTTATCTTTATAAATATGAAATTGAGTATTTAAGGAAAAATCAATCAATTGAAAATATCCCTGATTTTTTAGATTTCATTGAAGGTAATACCGGAAACAAAGATTTAGCGGATTATTTAAAAGCTATTTACATTAAGGGGTTAATTTAGAACCCTTCATATTGGCAAAAACATGAAAAATTGTTCAACACTGAAGTGTTATCTCAAGTTTTGAATTCTGAAAAAAACAATAATTACCACTATCTAATCGAACACCCTTCTTCATCGTTTTATGCCTCTCAAAATGGACAAATTGCGTATGCTTTTGAAGCTCAAGACAAATATGGGGACAAATTTAATTTTAAAGATTTAAAGGGGAAAGTAGTTTTTATTGATGTTTGGGCTACTTGGTGCGGACCATGTATAACCCATAGGCCAAAAGTATTAGAGTTTAATGAAACCTACAAAAACCATAATGAGGTGGAAATCTTAATGATTTCTGTCGATTCCTCAAAAGATAAATGGTTGTCTTTTTTAGAGAAAGAGAATAGAGAATCTGGGAATAATTTATTTATAGAAAACGGAATGCGGACCAAATTGGGAGATAACTACAATATTAAATCAATCCCGAGATATATCCTTATTGGTAAAGATGGAAAAATTATAAACTCAAATATTAATGAACCATCAATAGCTGTCGAAAAAGAGATTGAAAAAGCATTGAAAGAAAAATAACGAGCTACAACAGGCGTTTGGCTCAATGGCGGGTGTCGTGGTTAATTGAATATTCTATCTCGCATCAACTTTTGTGGTGTTTTGACAGTTTTGTGTGCTGAAAATCCCCGCCTTCGCAAATATGAAAAACATTGTAGGCAAGTGAAAAAAATCATTAACTTTGAAATATGAAGAAAGAAACCATCTTGCAAGCGATTAATGAATTCCCTAAAGAAGTGAATTTAAATGCTCTATTCGAACAGCTCATCGTAAAGGAAAAAATTGAAAAAGGCTTACTTCAAATAGAAAACAGCCAAACAGTGACTCACGAAGATGTGATAGCTCATTTCAATAAAAAATGGCTGAAATAACCTGGTCTAAGTTAGCTTTAGACGATTTGGACAGCATTCACGATTACATTGCCAAGGAATCACCCTTTTAAACCCAAAAAACAATTGAAGAATTTATTGAAAGGGTTTCAGTACTTGCCACTCACCCAGAAATAGGACGTGAAGTTCCTGAATTTGTTCGAAAAGACGTTAGGGAACTCAATAAAGGTAATTACAGGATTTTTTACAAAATCAACAAGAATAACATTACAATAATCCGGGTTCATCACGCAGCCCGAAACATAACAAGAAGAAAAAGGGGCACCAGCCTATAATACGAAATTGGCTCAATGGCGGGTGTTGTGGTTAATTGAACATTCTACCTCGCATCAATTTTTGTGGTGTTTTGACAGTTTTTTGCTCCGAAATCCGCCACTGCTCCAAGTGCCTTTTTCATAATTTAAGAAACTTTCTCCTACACCTGTCTCATTTTTTTGCCCAAAACTGAAAAGACCATTTCTAAAAAAATAGTTGCCAGGTCGAAGAGATACCCTTGCATTGGACTAAACAATACCGTAACTTTGATAGTAATACTATCTTAAAGTCGGGATGGTATCTTAACCAAATAAAATCATGAAAACTTCTAAAATTATTTACCTTTTATTACTCCCGTTACTTATCTCCAGCTGTGCTATAATCAGGCCGGGTGAGGTTGGGCTAAAACAAAAACTTGGTAAACTTTCAGAGGATGTTTACAAGCAAGGCACCGTATTGTACAACCCCATCATTACCAAAGTGATTAGAACAAATGTGCAAATAAATAATATCGAACTGAGTTTGAGTTTGCCTAGCAAAGAAGGTTTAAGTATCATTGCACAGATTTCTATCCTTTACAGAGTAGATGAAAATAGTGTTCCAAAAGTTATTCGAAACCTGGGACAAGGATATGAAACTATCATATCAAACGTCTTTCGCTCTGCATCGGCAGATATTTGTTCTAAATACTTTGCTAAAGACATGCACTCTGGTATGAGAGCAGAAATAGAATCAGAGATTAAAGGAAAAATGAGTGAAACGCTGGAACAACAAGGCATTAATGTAAACTCTGTATTAATGAAAAGTATTCAATTGCCTGCCGGACTGGCCAGTTCAATTGAACAGAAATTACAGGCAGAACAGAATGCAATGAGAATGGAGTTCATTCTACAACAAGAAAAATTAGAAGCCGAAAGAAAAATTATTGAAGCCACAGGAACTAAAGATGCACAGAAAATTCTTTCCGAGGGTTTAACAGATAATATCATCAAAATACGTAGTATAGAAGCTTTCCTGGAGTTATCAAAGACCAATAATAGTAAAATCATCATTACAAATGGTAAAGTTCCCTTTTTAATCGAATGATTCTCTTCATAATAAATTAAAATACAAGAGGCTGTCTAAAAAGATAGCCTCTTGTATTTTAGCTTCTTTATCTAAAAAACATATAAATTTTTCCAAAGACCCACCCCATTTAATGACTATATTTATGGACTACATGGCCATAATTTCTTCACAGTCCAGCGTTATAGGCATGTTAGGCAACAAATCCTACTAAACCCTATAATAAAGAAATGAATAAAGTTAAAATGATGCTACTTACCATTTTTTTGGTAAGTTTCTTTGTGAGTAATAGTTATGATATCGGTGTAACTGTTACTCAAATTGATAAAACAATTTGGACTATTTATCAGGATAAAAAATCAAATTATTGGTTCGGAAGTAAAGAAAATGGTGTTTATTATTATAATGGGCATCGTTTAAAACATATAACGACCCAAAATGGCTTAGTAAGTAACGAAATACGAGGCATTCAGGAAGATGCTAACGGGAATATTTTCTTTGATACAGAAAAAGGGGTTAGTAAATTTGATGGTCATACTTTTAAAACGTTGCAAATGGCTAACCCGGATTCTCCATTGAATAATTGGGTTCTAAAACCTGATGATTTATGGTTCAGAATTGGTTCTACCAAAAATGGAGCCTATAGATTTGATGGGAAATATTTACACTACTTAAAATTTCCAACCTCACCTCAGGAAAATACTTTTTATAAGAACAATCCAAATAGTAGTTTAAAACCTTATGGGCTTTATACCATCTACAAAGACCGTAAAGGATTTATGTGGTTCGGAACTGCAAGCTTAGGGGTTTGCCGGTATGATGGCAAAAACCTGAACTGGCATTATGAGGAACAATTACAAACAACGCCAAATGGTGGTGATTTTGGAACACGTGCCATTTTTGAAGATAAAAATGGTAAGTTTTGGATAAATAATACTCGTTTTCGCTACGTCATAGAAACGTATGGCAATAAACCAATTACCTTTAAAAAAGAAAATGGCATTGGTTACCTTAACAAAACCAATAAAATGGCATTTCCTTTTTTTCTCTCCGTAACCGAAGATAATAAAGGCAATCTATGGTTGGCGACTTATGAAGAAGGGGTTTACAAATACAATGGAAAAGAACTTATTCATTATCCTATCAAAGATGGTGAAA
Organism: Bacteroidota bacterium; assembly: GCA_014190515.1. Taxonomy (GTDB): domain Bacteria; phylum Bacteroidota; class Bacteroidia; order Chitinophagales; family Saprospiraceae; genus BJGN01. The sequence continues at coordinate 40,891 of BJGN01000010.1, read as the reverse complement.
CAGATGTATTGCTTTTTACCATCTATAAAGATAATAAAGGCGTTCTTTGGCTTGGAACACATAATGCAGGCGTTTATAAGTTTATGGGAAAAACGTTTGAAAGGCAATTTTGAAAAATATAAAGGCATAACAGCTAAGACTGAAAACGTTGTATTTTAACCTTGCGGAGAAAAGTTAAATTATTCACCGCAATTATGCGGCGTTTATTTT
>BJGN01000010.1:0-40093 GCA_014190515.1 Bacteroidota bacterium | reverse complement strand
GATCCGGTTCTTAAAGCTGCAATAGCCCATTTTTGGTTTATCATTATTCATCCCTTTGACGACGGCAATGGTCGTATTGGACGTGCCATTTCAGATATGCTACTGGCACGTGCTGAAGGAAGTGGTGAACGTTTTTATAGTATGTCCAGCCAAATACTTGAAGAGCGAAAACAGTATTATGATGTTTTACAAAAAGTACAACACAGTTCAAACGATATTACAGAATGGCTGAATTGGTTTCTTCATTGTTTAAAAAATGCAATACTTGCCACAGAAAATACTACTCAACAGATACTAAGAAAAGCAGAATTCTGGAAATTGCATGAAAAAACGACCATAAACGAAAGACAAAGGAAAGTATTGAATCTATTATTTGACAACTTTAAAGGAAAATTACAAAGTTCCAAATGGGCGAAAATAAATAAATCATCGTCAGATACAGCCTTACGGGATATTAAAGATTTGGTAGAAAAAGGAATTTTAAAACAGACCAACGAAGGCGGACGAAGTGTAAATTACGAACTGGTAGATTTTAAACTGAATTGACCATTGGCAATAATTGCTACTTTTTGGTTAAAAAATATTTACGTTTAAGCCATTTTAACGAGGTAAATTTCACGATATTCTCTGACCATTACAACCTCACTTAATAGACAAACGATACCTGAAAAAATGGACAAATCAATCAATGAAATATTGTGGAATCAATTTGGAGCAAGCATTGATATGCTGATAAATGTAATATCAAATTGTCCGGATGACTATTTTACAACGCACAAAAGATTCTATTATCTTGCTTTCCATAGTACCATTTTTTTAGACTATTATCTGGCCATTCCACCCAGAGACTTTTCACCATTGCTTTCCTTTACTCAAAAGGAAGCTGAAGACAGACCAATAGAAGCAATAGACGATTTAATACCTGACAAATTTTACGAGAAACGAGAAATTGTAGCCTATCTCAAACAAAGCCGGGAAAAGGGGAAACAAATCGTTTATGCTCTGAATAATGAAACATTAAATGATAAATTTAAAGAGGGGGACAATCCAAATGATTTGAATTACCCGATTTTGGAAATTCTACTTTACAATATGAGACATACCCAACACCATACTGCGCAACTAAATATGTTGTTACGACAAGATATTAACAAACATATAGAATGGTCATTCAGAGCAGGAGACATAGATATTGAGTGATAAGTGTTACCCTAGAAATGAGAAGGTTTTTTATGATGGATGTATATTTCTTGATTATTTTTGTTTTTTCAACATAGATAAATATCCGGAAAGCACATGACACCCCTTTTTAAAAAATTAAATTACAAAGAACAACCCAATATTGTTGCCATCAATAGTCCAAAAACGTTTGACAACGAACTTGAAGAAATGTCAAAGAGGGCAACCATTATTAAAGAATTCATGGAGGTAATAGAAATTGAACAATTTATATCAGCAATTTATCAAAAACTAAAAGGGGATGCCGTAATTTGGTTGTGCTATCCTAAAATGACTTCAAAAAACTATAAATGTGACTTTAACCGGGATTCCGGATGGACTAGTTTGAGTAAATATAATTTAGAACTTGTAAGACAAGTTTCCATTGATGACGATTTTAGTGCATTGCGTTTTAGAAAAGTCGAGTTTATAAAAACAATTACAAGACGTGAAAGCTTTGCGATAACCAAAGAGGCAAAAAAAAGGACAACACAAAAAGGAATGTAAGGCCTAAAAAAAGATAACAATCCAATAAGTGCAACTTTAATCCTCATAACCCCAAAAAGTACCATATTACATAAATCCCCAACCATCCAGGAAAGAGGCATCATTTCAAAATCTTAATTGCGTCTGGCTTTTGGTAAAACGCCTTACTTTTTAGGTGTCATCTGATTTATCAGTACAAATACCCCATTTTTATTGGCAATAATCAGGTCTGGTTTGTTATCCCTATTCATGTCCCGGACTGCGATATTCAGACCGGCACCAGAATCATAATCAATAATATGCTCACCAAAATAGGGCATTGTAGAAGAATCAAAATTAAAATACATTAAGATTGGAGTATCTCCATCCCCTGCATCATTACCATTATGGGCTAAAAAACGTTTTCCTGTTATCATTTCCTCCTTACCATCACCATCAATATCAGCCATTATTGTAGAATGAGTCTGAGACGTGGCATTACTAATCAAATGGGTTTTAAATGCAATAGATCCATTGACATTTATTTGTTCGTGCCACCAAACACCCAGTGCATGCGCAGAGGCACTAACCACGTCATTTTTACCGTCTCCATTTACATCTAAAATCTGCATGTGAGAACAAGGCTCACCTAGCGTCGCCTCATGAAAGATCCAGTCACCCGAGGATAAATCCCTTTTGCCTTCAAACCATCCATCTGTAATAACCACATCTTTGATGCCGTCCATATTTACATCACCAAAACCAATACCGTGAGAAAAACGATCTGTACCTTTCACATTAACCGAACTTATTGGATGCCTGGTCCAATTCAATGCGCCCTTTTCAGTTGGAGCCTGTAGCCAAACAATCTGCCTTTTTTTGTAATCTCCACAAAGAATATCCAAACGTCCATCGCCATCTATATCAATAAATCCAGGAGATTCATTTGAAATTCCCATTTCATCGGCAATAACGTGTTTTAACCAATGACCGGATTTATTTTGAGGATTTTCAAGCCAAAAACCTGCTTTTCCAGGATAATCTATAATTACTACATCATCCCATCCATCTAAATTTACATCTAAAGCCAAATTGAGAAAAGACTCACTATACTCCTTACGCGGTTCAAATATTCTGCCTGGCAATAGCTCATGTCTTTTCCATGTTGGAGCTTCAAACCAATAATAACCCGCAATAATATCCTGTTCCCCATCCTTATTCAAGTCAGCGGCTGCTACCCCTTCTGATATGAAATCTCTGGTAATAACGGTCTTGACAAATGCAGGTGTTTGACTGAAAAGAGACAAATGCAGTCCAGTAGATAAAATAAAAATACTTAATAAATACTTCATAGTGAATTTATTATAACTTTTAATAACCTATATTAAGGATTCGCAGCCGTTAGTTTTTCAATCAGTCTTACATTCTCATGATTATCATGTTGGTGACCCAACCTTAAAGCTAACGCCTTCAATACTTTTTTGGAATATTCAGAATTTATAGCACCTATCCTTTGGATGGTAAATTTCAAAAATTGGGGCATTTTCGTTGATTCCGCTATACCAATCAATTTTTCCATATTTAATTCAGCTAATGGTTCTGCGGCGTACCAAAGCATGAGGGGAAGATTATGATCTTTTATATCTTCCTCTTTTCCAGATAAAATTTCCAATATTTTCCATCTCTGCCCTAAAGGCAGCCTCATTAAGCCAGCCGTCAAATACAATCTTACCAATGGAGAAGATTCTTTTACAGTCATATTTTCCAGGGCAGATAATGATTCGACAGAAACATCCTTTTTCTCCAACAATAATTGAATAGACCAACTTCTAATGTGTTCATTTTCGTGTAAAAGAAGCTTTTGTAACATCGCCTCATTGGTACCTTTGGTAACATGAAGCGTCCATAAAGCCCTTAATTTCCTGGTAATATCCGGATGATTATTAAGTATTTGATTCAAAGCAAGATGCACGGCTTCATTTGCACCACGTTCCTGTAATATAGTTCTCGAGGTACGAACAAACCATTCATTTTCATGCAATTGATAATTAACCAATTCCGTATCTGTTGATTTATATAAATTCACCTGAATGAAAGAATCCTTTTTATAGGAAATTTTAAAGATTCTGCCCATTGTTTTATCATGCACATCAGGATTTGTGCTATGACATTGGTTTTTATCATACCAATCGATGGCAAAAACTGAGCCACTTGGATCGTATTTTAAATTAAGCCACTGAGACCAGGTATCGTTCATGGCCAAAAAGTCATTCTTATGAGAGGCAACATACCCAGACCCTTTTCTGGTTAACAAATCATTATTTAATAGTGCCCCGTTAATATTATTCATAAAAATAACATTTCGGTATTCAGCAGGCCAGGAGGACCCACCCAAATAAATCATAGCCCCTGCATGTGCATGTCCACCTCCAACAGCGGCGGAACGAAAATTTCCGGCATGTGGGCCTCTATCTCCAATATAATGTTTGTGGTCAGCAATGGTCTTTATTTCATCATAAGTAAAAGGATTGAAACTTTTCCCGGCTTGCCTTTCATACCGGGCACCTTGAATCACATGGTACATGTGAGGAATAACGCAAACCGTTATAAAAGCATGTCCATAATCATTAAAATCAATACCCCATGGATTACTGGTACCCTCTGCAAAAACTTCAAATTGATGCGTTGAAGGATGTAAACGCCAAACCCCGGCATTAATTTTGGTCCTTTCATTTTCAAGGGAACCCGGTTTTCCAACTTTAGAGTGGGTAAAAACGCCATGTACTCCATAAAGCCATCCATCCGGTCCCCAACGAAGATTATTCAATACTTCATGAGTGTCCTGGGTACCCCAACCATCTAAAATTTTCTGAATTTCCCCCGTTGGAACATCCTTTTCGAAATCGGTAGGAATAAACAACAAGTAAGGAGCGGCACAAAGCCAGACACCACCCATTCCCACTTCAATTCCACTGACCAGGTTAAGATTTTCCATAAAAACCTTTCGTTTATCCAACGAACCATTTCCATCAGAATCCTCAAAAATCAAAATACGGTCTTTTCCCTTCCCTTCTGGAGCTGGTATAGGATAAGTATGACCTTCAACAACCCAAAGTCTTCCTCGTGCATCAAAGGTAAAACTGATGGGTCGAACTATATCGGGTTCACTTGCTGCCAGTTGAATTTTAAATCCGTCAGGTAAAGTCATGGCTTTTGCAGCCATTTCACCTGAAAGTCCGGCATTTAAAACAGGATCAAGAGGAGGTAAAACAATAATATCCTTTTGAAAAAGTTCATTTTCAAAAATGGGTCTTTTTGAATGGAATTGAAAATGATCAAAATTGATATGAGCCCATTTATCATCAGGAATATAAGGAATCTGCGAAATTCCATTTTCCTTATCTATAATTCTTATAAAAATATCTCTGTTCTTGTAGGCTTGTAAATCGACCACAACGGGTTGTAAATTAGACCGTCCCTGACCTGTTGATTGAAAAATAACTTCCTGATTATCGGTCAAAACAATTTCTACCCTGGTGTCAAGTAAAGCCCCGCCTGAAACCCAGAAGCTGGCATAAGGAAATTTTACAGGAAATGATTTCGAAGTTAAGGTACCTGTTCTCTTGTATTGTTTAGTTCCCCCACTACTTATGAAATACTGTCCCCTGGCGCCCACATTCATGTCTTTATCAAATAAGGTAGAGATATCTGCCGCTAATTGGGCTCCCTGAAAAGCATCGCCCGTAGTTTCCCAATCCATTAAATTGCCCAACTCAACATCGAGATTCAATTTTATACCCTTTAAAACAGGTAATTTCCCAACCACTTCCTTTTGGTTTGTAGAACCTTTAACCACCTGAATTTTTCCAACCATACCTGCTGCACGATGACCAGGTACCGTACAAAAATAAATATCATCTGTTTCAGCTATAAAATCAATACTGGTAGTTGCCCCCTTTTCAATGATGGATGCACTTTTTACCCCCAATTTTTCCAGGGATATATCATGGGTCATCGTCTCACCATTGGTCATCGTAATTCTTACCCGACTTCCTTTATTTGCTTTAAGGGTAGGATTTCTGGTTCCGTTCTTATCAAAATAACCAAGCATAGTAGCTTCCAGAAAAAAATGTTGATCAATTTTTACGGTATCCGGGATATTTGTACTTTTTGCAACATACGTCCTATTGGACTTCCCTGAATAAAATCCCAACAGTAAAAAAATAGGAATCAATATTTTTAAAGCATCCATAAAATATTTTTTTATTTAAAAAAAACTATAATTCCTTAATATATAGTTCTTTAAAGTAAACTTTTGCCTTTCCCCCACCATGAATTTGTAATCCAATTAATCCAGATAAAGGAATTGAAATATCTGATTCAAGATAATCTACAGATTTATGACCATTAATAAATAACCTTATTCTGTTATTATTCGCAAGAATCACATAATCATTCCAATCATTTTGTTTTATCCAGGTAAGTACTTTTGCTGAGTCGGGAGAGGCAAGTGTTTTATTTCGACGGGATTCATCATATAAACTTGCCCAATATTCTTTTCCCCAATCTGCCTGATAACCAATCATTTCATTAGAAGGATTAGTAGCCCTAACACTTCTAAATTGAAGTCCGGCATTTATAAACCCCTCGTATCCTACTAATTTTATTTTAAATTTCAATATAAAATTACGGTAGGAGCGACTTGTACACAAGAAATTATTTTCTGGAACATTTTTAATCAAAGAACCCCCGATAATCATATTATCTTCAATACGCCAGGTATTTAATGTATCACCTTCCCACCCATTGAAAGTATAACCATCAAAAAGACTTACCTCCTTAGAATATTGACCTATACCCAGGAGTAGCAATGTAAACAGGTAAAAGAATGAAACAAATGGTTTCATATAAAATGAATTTATTTCATTCTCAATTTAATAAAAAAATCTGTTAAAAATTACTTTCCTGTTTTAAAAATAACCCAACCAATATATATAAAGGTAAAAAGGCTGATACTCATGGAATGTAAATTTGAAAAATTTGATGGTGAATCAAATACTTTAAGATAGGCCTGGGTAACGTTGTACAATCCAATCCAACAAGTAATGGCAACAACCAAAATAAATAAAGCATTATTCCATTTGTTGTTTATCCAACGGGTTCCCATTAAAGAAGGATCATTCAATAAAAAATATAAAAGGGTGGTCATCAGAGGTAAAAGTAACCCATTCAAAGCTTGAGCAAAAATAATAAGAGGAATTGGTTTTATATCGGGTAAACCGAAGGCCAGACCGATCAAAAGCACACTTAACCAGATATATTTAGCGGAAATTTTATTATCCAACAGTTTAGTACCTGCTAAACCAGCGGCCATAGGAGCGGTAATTGCACTGGAAAAACCTGCGGCGAACAGACCGATAGCAAAAAAGTAAGCACCCAATTTACCCATATATTTATTTAGCGCTAAAGCAATAGCTTCAAATGAAAAGGTACCTGATATTTGAGTACCAACAAGTAAAATAGCCATGGATATAATGCCACCAAATAAAATAGCTATGGTTATTCCCCATCTCATTTCAGAAATTTCCTGATCCTTTGTCACTCCGGAAGCAAGAAAAAGGTTATAGGGTACGATAGTAGTACCAATTAATCCAATAACCAGTAAAGCACTGGAAACAGGTAAAGATGGTAAAAATGAGTGCTTTAATACTAAGGAATAATCGAGCGGAACCTTAAAAGCAATCCAACAAAAGGCTATCCCCATAATAGCTACAATTAAGCCTAGAATTCTGGCTAAAATGACCGTATTATTCACTGATAGTAATGAAAAGACGGTGCTACCTATAAAAAGAACGATAGTCAACTGTGGTAAATCTGAAAAAAGTTTTATACCGGCAGCGGCGCCAACGATATTACCAGCTTCATAGGCGGAGCAGCCCAGCCATAGCGCAAAAAAGACGAGAACTGGAATCCATTTTGATTTTCCTGAACCAAATTTTAATCGAATAACCTCACCAAAACTTTTACCAGAAACCAGGGTTAATCTAACCACACCCTCTTGCAAAAGAATGGTTGCCAGGGTGGAAAAAAGTAAAGCCCAAAGCAATTGTGTGCCAAAAAGAGCCCCCGCGTTGGCTGCGGTGGTAACCGTTCCAGGACCAATAAAAGCAGCTGAAATAACCGACCAAAGTAGCACACTACCAAGTCCCCCCTTCCAGGTAATCCTTTTTGACATTAAATTAAGTTATTAGGCATACAAGAATTTGAAAAAACAAAAGTAATTTAGCTTTTATATTCCATATTATGCAGAACTTCTACCCGGGAAAAATATTACTTTATGGAGAATTTTCCATTATTTTAAAAAATAAAGCACTCGCTATTCCCTTAACTTCACAAGGTGGTAAATGGGAAAATGCGAGGGATGCGGAGAATACATCACTCTTCGGATGGCTTAAATATCTAAAGAAATTGCCCCATGCTGCCGACTATGATTTGGTCCATTTTGAAGAGGAATTAAACCGTGGTTTATATTTTGAATCATCTATTCCTCAAGGATATGGTGCTGGTAGTTCAGGAGCCTTAGTCGCTGCCTTTTATGCGCATTTTTCAATCTCACCCATTACAAACCCATCCATAATACATTTACAAGAGTTAAAAAAAGAGTTGGGTGTGTTGGAATCCTATTTTCATGGAAATAGTTCAGGAACAGATCCTCTTGTTTCATATTTAAAACATTCCCTCCTATTGGCAAATGATAAAATAGATAAAATAAAGGTTCCTTCCCCACCCGAAGACCTGTTTTTCTTTTTATTAGACTGTGGCATGGCAAGAAAAACAGAGCCGCTTGTCTCCTCTTTTCTAAATGAAATACATAACAATAAAGACTATACAGCTGATTTTGAAAACCATTATGTTCCGGTTGTTGATCAAACAATTCAGGAACATTTAGACGGCAGATTTACAGAATTAAAAAAACAGTGGTTGGAATTAAGTCAATTACAAACACTTTTTTTTAAAGCCATGATTCCCAAAAACCTTATTGAGTATTGGCATAAAGGAAATAATGAGGGACACACGCATCTAAAACTTTGTGGTGCAGGTGGTGGCGGATATTTATTGGGACTATCAACCCTAAAAGAAAAACAGGTTTCTTTGTTTTACCCAGGTTTTAAGATGATTGCTCTTCCTTTTTCGTAAGCAGAATAAAGGAAGTACTCAAAAACAATATCAAACTAGAGACATATAGAAAACAAACGAACCAAATTCCCCCATTGAAAAAAGGTATCCATTTCGCTTCTTCAGCCGTTAAAAATAAAGTGGAAGGAATCCTTTTTGCTAGAAAATCCAATCCAAATAAAGAAATAAAGGAGGCGAAAAAGTGAAAATATCCCATGGGCTCAGGAAAAGAAATATTTTTTTTAACCATTAAATACCAAATAAATATACCCTGAAGAAAAGCTAATCCAGCGCTAATAATGAACAAGGGATGAGTTTCACTGCTAATTTTTAGCGAACCTGCTGAAAAGGTAAATTTTTGAGATTCAAATAAAAAAGTAACCGTTATAAATATAAAAGATAATAAAAACAACTGTCTGTGAAAAGGCAAGAAAGTCATAGATAAAAGTTTAACGATTAATTTCGGGTATCAATACCCCAGGATAACTTGTCCCGAAGCGTATCTAAGAAACCAATGTCAGGTAAATGTGCAAGATAAGCGGGAAATTTGTTTCTTCTTACCGCTAATTGATGATTTGAAGTAACCATTTCATGCCTTGAATCCAGGGTACACAAAAAATTATCTGTTCTACCTTCAATTTCAAATGAAATAATGGAATCATCTGAAATAACTACTGGACGAACATTGAGATTATGTGGAGCAACGGGGGTTATAACGAAGTTTCCAGATTGTGGAAATATAACAGGACCACCGCAGCTTAAAGAATATCCCGAAGAACCTGTAGGCGTAGAAACGATAATACCGTCTGCCCAATATGAATTAAGATAAGCTCCATTAATATAGGTATGAATAGTAATCATAGAGGAAGTATCCCTTTTCAGAATGGTAAAATCATTCAATGCAAAACGTACGTTATCAAAAATGGGCTGATTACTTTCCAGAAACAACATTTGCCTTTCTTCGCGTAATAATCGACCCAAAGCCATTAAATGAATAGCTTCCGTGATTCTTTTTTTCTCAATCGTTGCTAAAAAACCCATTCTACCTAAATTTATACCAACCAATGGCACCCCACTTTCTCTGGTATATAATAAGGCATTTAGCATGGTTCCGTCACCACCCAGTGCAATAAGAAAGTCAAACTTTTTTAACACAAAATCTAAGTGATTTTCAAATAATCCTACATCTCTGGGAAAAGTAAATTCATTTTTTATGTCCTCAAAAAATGGCTTATACCAATAAGATGTTATGTCTTCAGCATGTAATGCTTGAATCAACATCTCTATAGCAGCGTGATCTTTAAGTTTATAAACTTTTGAAAAAATAGCCACTTGCATATTAAAAAGAAGCGTTAAAATTTAAAAAAATGCCATCCCCCTTTTCGATATTCCTACTGTACTCAATTCTGGCTACCATGTCAAAATACAATTTAATATTGATTCCAACCCCATAACTCCACAACAGTTTATTATCCAATGGATTAATATTTTCCACCGAAAAAGGATTGTTAACTATTCCCCAATCACTATGTAAGGTTAAATAAACTTTATAAGGTTGCACCCGAAAAGCATCAATAAAAACTAATTTACCATAGTTATTAACACCCTGAAAAAGTAATAATCTGGCAGTAGTTTGCAACATAGCTAAATCGAGACCATCCACCAGGTAATATTCATAGCCACGCATGGTGGTAAATTCTGAAAATCCAAGCGCTCTGTTATCGTAATATGGCTGCTTATTTCTTATAAATGAATATTTTCCTCTGGCACCTACTGATAGACTCAGACCTGGAATTAATGCTTTATAAATATCTGTAAGTCCCATTATCGTAAAAGCGTTTCTGTCTTCCTTTGTGATTAAACCTGCTTTTTCAGCCTCAAACTGAAAATAGTAACCATCCAGGGGATAAAATCGATTGTCTCTGTTATCAAATTGATAAGAATACCTTAAAAAAGAGAAATTTTGCTTTTCATCGCCATTAAGCAGATAATCGGGATTAAGACTTTTAGAAATGACAGCATCTACCATTCTTCTTTGAAAACCATAAAAAAAGGTATGAACACTTTGAAAAGCGGGTCTAAAAGTTACGCCTGCCTCGGTAAGAAAATAATTTGACAAGAAAGAATTATCTGGCTTTCTAAAAAAAAGTTGTTTATTTTCTCTGGTATCATAATTAATTTCTCTCCATTGCTGAAAGGAAAGTTTTCCAAAAACGCCCCATTTCATAGCCTTATCTAAATAAGGAAATCTATATTCCATTTTATAAGTCCTGTTGTAACCATCTGATAACGTAATTTTTAATGCATCAGCATAACCCAGAACATTTCTGTGATATAATTTTACACCGAGATTTACTCTGTTTAAGGCTCTTTTTTGCTCAACCCACCATACATTAAAATTTCGATCTGCTAAATTAAAATACGGGATAGGATAAAAATTCCAGGATTCTTTTACTTCAAGATAGACTACAAAAACATTTTTTTGTAGTTCTATAAGTTCAAATTCCAATTCTCTTAGAAGACCCGTATTTATCAATATTTGCTCTGAAAAACGCAATGCGTCATCGAGCGCTTTTTTATTGACAAAAACATCACCGTCGTGAACACTTAATTGCCTGCTTATAATTTGAACTTTTATGTGTTTGTAACCTGATATAGATACTAATTTTACAAACACAGAGCTATCGGACTGACCATTTAAAGCGGCGGAAATCAGGGTAAAAAACAGAAAAGGCAGTGACGATTTTAACATAAAAGATTAGACATTTAGATAGGTCATCAAGGATTCGTACCTATTTTTTAAGGTGTCCTTGACATCCTCTTCGTCGAATGTAGCCTTTATATTATAACCAAATCTTTCAAAAGTTGATAATAAATTTTGAATTTGGGCACTATTTAACTTTAACGTAATTTCGAGACGATCACTCTCCGTATTTGAGCTTAACAGTGAACTTAAAATAACTTTATTTTCAGATTCTACGATTCTGGCAATTTCTGCGAGCGAATAATTTTTCTTATCCATTTCCAAGACTACAATAGAGCCTGGTTGGGAAAAAGCGGCACAATTAACATAGTTTTTAAACAAGGAGGCTAAAGTAATACAACCTAAATAGTTATTGTTTTCATCGATAATGGGAAAAAGGGTAACTGATTGTTCAGAAATAGCTCTCATAACCTCATAAATATGGTCATAAGTTGAGGCAAATGAATAACTTAAATTTATAAAATCCAATACGGGGATATCTTCTAATTCATCATCTATTTCATCTAAAGAAAGAATACCAATACATATATTATCTTGAACAACAGGAAGTTGTCTTACAGAAAATTCTTTAAAAAAATCAATAGCAACAGCTACTGAATCTGAAATTTTTAAAGGAACAATAGAAGGGTCAATAAAGGCTGATGCCATCATAAGCGAGAAATTTTCATTTTCTGAACATTAAATTCTTCATCTGTTAATAAACCCCTTAAACGAAGTTGCTCCAATTTTTCAATATTTTCTGTATTCAATAAAGGTTCATTCTTTATAATATTTCCAGAAAGACGAAAATTATTGTTCAAAAAAAGCATATACTCGGGTTGAACCCTTAGAAAAGCAAGGGCATCGTGCGTTTTTATCTTTTCAAAATCATCAAAACCATAAAGAACCGCTTTATCTAAATGAAAAAGAGCCTTATCAATATTTTCATTCAGCGAATAGGCACAAGCTATATTAAAGTGAGCGGCAATTTCACGAGGATTTATTTCCAATGCTTTTGAAAAATCAGAAATGGCTCCATCATAATCGTAGGAGAGAAATTTTGATTTACCACTTTTAACGTGAATATTTCCATTATCCATAGAAAAATTACCCTTTTTGTTATGCTTAGCATTACCAACATCCCTTTTTCCGGCTTGATCAAATTCTTTTTTAGGTAAAACCCTCAAAAAATCTCTGTTATATTTAATATCAAAGCTTTTATTGTCCATTGAAAAGAAAGAAAAAGCATCAATTAATCCTAAAATAGCTGAGATACCTGTAAAAACTAATAACAAATAAAGGATTCCCTTGCCTCTTTGTCCAAGGTAGAAACGATGTAGGCCAATGAAGCCAAAGAGTAAGGCAAGAATACCTGCAATATCCTTTTCTTTTTTTAACTGGCTCATAAAGAATCCATTTTAACTATTTAGTAATGCTTTTGGAGACATAAATTTTCCAGTAAGAACGGTAAAATCATCTGGATAAGATTCCGTCCCCTTAAAAGTATCAATAAAAATATTCAATTGTTCATTAAAGTTTGAAACATCCATATTTTTGTTTTTTAACAAAAATTCTTTAAGATAGGTTTCATTAAAATATTCCCCGGCTTCATTCATTATATCGGTAATTCCGTCTGTATAGGTTAAAATCATGGATGGAACGTCTTTATCCAGTTCCACAAAACCAGTATCTATTTGTGGAATTTTAGGAAAAGGCCCTAATAAAATGCAACCATCTTTCAACTCTATTAGACGGTTTCCATTCAATAAAAAAGGTGGATTATGACCTGCATTAATGTATGTTAAGGAGTGAGAATAAATATCATATTCTGCAATAAAAAAAGTAATGAATCTCTCTCCTTCTGTTAATCTAAAAACGGTATTATTCAAATCTCTGATAAATGTATCTAAAGCAGTACGTTTATTAATTAATGTGTGAAAATTAGCTTGAAAATTAGACATTAATAAAGCGGCGGATACCCCTTTACCTGTAAAATCGCCAACACAAAAGACTAATTTTCCATCATCAAACTGAATATAATCGAAATAATCTCCGCCAACACCTAATTTTGGTTTATAAATACTATCAAATTCATAACTTTTAGATATTGGCAATTTTTTAGGAATAAGCATTTTTTGAACCTCTGCAGCGAGTTCCATTTCATGATTCAACCTTTCTTTGTCAATCTGCGATTTAAACAATCTTTTATTTTCAATAGCTACAGCGATTATCTGAGTGATAGCTGTAATAATTTGAACTTTATCAAAAATATCATCGTCCTCACTAAGAAATCCACCTACGAAAATATAGGCAATTTGTTGATCTTTGTGGTTAAATGGAATAGCAACATCAAAATATTTTACTAATGGATGATCATCTCCCTCCATTTTTTTTAATTCCAAATAAGAAGAAAATTTATCAACAATATCAACGTTCTGAAGAACTTCTGGTACGCGAAGAGAACTGACGAGTTCCCATTTATCATTTTCACGTACAAACAAAAGCATAGATTTTACACCCAAAACCCAATCGAGAAAAGATTTATATTCGGAAAAAAGGTCTGCGGCAGAATGATTCATACCTATGCCTTTAGTTATGGCAAGGAGTCCGGAAATTTGCATTTGTTTAAGATGCAGCGACTTCTCTAAAGTAGTTAATGCTTTAAGATTTTTGCTTATACCTCCTAATTCATTCATTCATTATCTTTTTAAAAAAACGAATATTAAAATTTCTTATTTTAGCTTAATATTATCAAAATGTCTTTTATTATCCCTTTCTGATTTTTTTTTCATATTTTTTTCCAGCGCCATCTCTAAATTTATATCTGTCTGATTGGCAATACAAATTAAAACAAAAAAAACATCAGCCAATTCGTCAGCTAACGCTTCTTTACTATTTTTTTCAATCTCCGAATTTTTAAAAGATTGCTCCCCATACATTCTAGCCATAAGTCTCGCTACTTCACCAACCTCCTCCATTAGAATAGCAGTATTAGTCAACTCATTAAAATATCTGACACCCAGCGCTTTAATCCATTGATCAACTATTTCCTGTGCTTTAGTAATCTCCATTATTTACTCTTTATTTTTAGAATCCATTAAAATGGTAACTGGACCGTCATTGATTAAGGACACCTTCATATCGGCACCAAAAATACCCCTTTCAACCTTTTTCCCTAATGCCTCAGAGAGCAATGCAAGGGTGCTTTCATATTTAATCAAAGCACTTTGTGGTTTTGCTGCCTTTATATAAGAAGGCCTATTTCCTTTTTTGGTTGAAGCATGTAAGGTAAATTGAGAAATAACTAACATATTACCCCCAGTATCAGCAATAGAAAGGTTCATAATTTGCTGATTATCATTGAAAATGCGCAACCCAATAATCTTCCTTACTATCCAATCAATATCCTCATTATTATCATCCTCTTCATATCCAGCAAAAACTAATAAGCCATTTTCAATATTCCCTACGACTTCATTATTAACTTTAACCGAGGCTTCCAGTACTCTTTGAATTACTACTCTCATACATGTATATATAGGTGTTAGAATAAAGTTAAGGGTGAATGTCCTTTGTCATGAAGAGCACCATTTTTTACTTTTATGTTATTAACAAGAGGAGCTACAGGATAACTCCTTAGATAGGCGGACGGGGACGAAACCATAATTTTCACTAATTCCTCTTTTGTTGCAGCATCAGAAAGCCAATTTTCCCGCTTATCCTCTGTTTCCAATATCACAGGCATTCTGTTATGCAAAAAGGCAATATCCTCATTTGATTCGGTGGTAACAATAACAAAAGAAGAAAAGGTATGATTACTATATTCAAAAGTTTGCCATATTCCAGCCATAAACAAAACAGGATCTTCAGAAGGCAAAATTCTATAAGGTATTTTTGATTTACCGTAGGACTTCCATTCATAAAAACTATCAGCAGGTATAATACATCTTCTATTAACTATAGATCCTTTGAAATTTACCTTTTCAAATATTGTTTCAGAACGGGCATTTATATATGGTGGCAAATCCTTTTTTATAGCATAATTTTGTTGAAAACCCCATCGCATAAAAGATATCGCCATAGTATCGACCTTATGAATAGCTAAAGCCTGCTCCGTTGGGCAAATATTTAAACTTTCAACCCAATCTTTTGGAAGGGAAACGCCTGGAAGTAGAACCTTCAAAACGTCCTTTTTTACATTAAAAGAGTACCTTCCACACATAATTTACAAACATTATAATTAATAACATATATAAAAAAATGATTAACAATGATAGTTATTCTTTATTTCTCCACAAAAAACACTAAAGTACTGGGGAGAAAATGTGGCTTATAAACACAGCTCCTTCAAATAACAAAAGTTAACGAATCTCTCCACAATATATCCACCAAATTACTTAACTGCCCAACATAAAAGACAGATACCTTAACAGCGATTAAAAGTAAAAATAAATAAACAACGTTTATATACAGTCATGTTAATAAATAAACAAAAATCAATAAGAGTATATAGAAACAACTGTATAGAACGGTGCAAAACGTTTGAATGTAAAAAAAAATATTTATATAACACTGTTATAACTAACATACCAACATGGCTTATAATGAGTATGATTCTTTTTTAAATAAAAAAAATTAACAATAATTATCAATGAATCCCTTCATTTACAAATGCTCAAAAAGAATGTACTTTTGCAGAAAAAAAATATGATCAGAAAGAGTTCGGTTGGAAATTATCCTAAGATTATAACCTTATGGCTTGGCTTAGGATTAATAATGATTTTTTTTCAAGTGGTTATTGGAGGCATAACCAGATTAACCGGGTCGGGACTTTCTATCACCAAATGGGAAATAGTTACCGGCACTTTACCCCCAATGGACGAGGCTACCTGGGAAGTAGCGTTTGATGAATATAAGGAAACACCACAATACAAAAAAATAAATGAGGGAATGGAATTGAAAGATTTCAAGTTCATTTATTTCTGGGAGTATTTTCACAGATTATGGGCGAGAACCATGGGTTTAGTTTTCATTTTACCTTTTCTCTATTTTTTAAGAAAGGGATGGATAGATTCTTTTCTTTTAAAGAGGTTAGGTATTGTTGTTCTTCTTTCGGCGACGGTTGCATCCTTTGGCTGGATCATGGTGGCGAGCGGACTTGTTGAGCGTCCCTGGGTAAATGCCTACAAATTGACTTTACACCTTTCCTTAGCTTTGATTCTTTTTTCCTATTTACTATGGACGTTTTTATTGACTTTTAAACGTTTTCCACATATTACCAACATTCTAAATATTAGGTTGTTTACAAAATTTTTACTCTTTATTTTGGCTTTTCAAATCATTTTAGGGGGTATTGTTTCTGGCTCAAAAGCGGCCTTGTTTTATCCTACCTGGCCCGATATGAATGGGCAGTATATACCAGATGTAATGGTTGAAAAGGGCTCTTTTAATATAGATAATTTTATACATTATGATAAGAATCCATACTTCAGTGCGTGGATACAATTTTTACATAGAAACTTAGCTTATATATTGACTTTCAGTATTATATCTTTTATATATTTCTATTGGAAAAGGGTGGACAGCGGCTCCTACAAGCGATGGTTAGTAGTGTTGGCGAGTTTATTAATAATTCAGGTTTTACTAGGTATTTTTACCCTGAAAAATAGTATTTATCAAATACCAGTTAACCTTGGTGTAGCACATCAGGCTGTAGCTTTATTGTTACTAACTACTATGTTGATAATGTTATTTTATGCTAAAAAAAAGAAGTTATAAAGTTTAAATGTTAAAAACATTGTGGAAAACGATTTTTTAAAATAGTTGTCTTTTTTTTAAATTTTTATTAAAGTAATTTACGATTCTATTGGATATTAGCGTTGCAAACAACTAATTATCGTTTTCCACATATTTTCCACATTTTTTAAAATTTTGTTAGCATTTTTAATGCGTTAAAATTATATTATATTATCTTTTTGATAGGTTAAACACAGGTTGTAAATTTTCTTATTAAGAACCGGATATTTTTAATTAATTGTTTTAACTATTTGAGGTAATTTCGGTTTGTTTATAAATGCTAAGTGTTTTATTTTTAGTGAATTACAGAATATATAAAATTATTATTTTAAATTTTTTATTATAAAATTATGATAATCAATTTTTTATAAATTATATTTTATTTAATATTTTAATGAATAAAATGTTTTAAAAAAAAAATTCTTGTTGGTAATTATGTTAATAAATTTTGAGCTTGCAGCAAAATGTTTATATCTAAATTTATAAAATGTGATATATTGATATAAAAAATAGTCTTTTCTCTTTCAATTTCTTTTCAAAGGTTGAATAATATAGATGTTTAACGTTCTTTAAATTTTTTAAAAATGTTAATAACAATGTGGAAAACGAAATTAAATAAAAATGATGTTAAAAACAGATTTATGGTTTCCTAATGTGGAAGAAAGTACAGAAGAGGGTATTGTTGCTGTAGGCGGGGATTTATCAGTGGAACGCCTTATATTGGCATATAGTAAAGGAATTTTTCCTTGGTATTCTTCTGACAATAGTCCTATTTTATGGTGGTCACCAGATCCAAGGTTTGTCCTTCTTCCTGAAAGTTTAATCGTTTCAAAAAGCATGCGACCTTATTTTAATCAAAATAAATTCAAGGTTACCTGGGATCAAAATTTTGAAGACGTTATTAAAAATTGTCAAAAAATAGATAGAGATGATCAGCTGGGTACCTGGATTACCTCTAAAATGTTGGCAGCTTATATTCAATTGCATAAAATGGGTTATGCACATTCTGTTGAAGTCTGGTTGGACAATGAATTGGTTGGTGGCCTATATGGTATTGCTTTGGGAAAGGTATTTTTTGGTGAGTCTATGTTTGCTAAGGTTTCCAATGCTTCAAAATTTGGATTTATTTCCTTGGTAAAACAATTAATAAAAAAGGATTTTGTACTTATTGATTGTCAACAGGAGACTAAGCATTTAGAAAGTTTGGGAGCTACTGCCATAAAAAGAAAGGACTTTATTGATATTCTAAAACATAATAAAATTGAGGAAACTTATATTGGTTCCTGGGAGAAATATTTTACTAATTAATTTTTACGCTTTAAGCATTTTGGTCTTGTTTTCAATAACAAAACTTGGTCAACCGGTAAAAATACCCATTTCTCTTTCAGGGACATTCGCAGAATTACGTTCTGATCATTTTCACGGTGGCATAGATATTAAAGGTACTGTAGGAACACCAGTTTATGCAGTAGAAGATGGATTTCTTTACAAATTGGAGTCAAAAGGAACCGGTTATGGCAATGTTATTTACATTAAACATAAAAATGGATATATGTCTATTTATGGTCACTTATCTGCCTTTAACACGCCATTTGAAGAACATTATTATAAGGAAGCTAAAAAATATAAAAAGTCAAATTTTTCAGTTTATTTCAAGAAGGATGAAATTCTGGTTAAAAAAGGAGATATAATAGGTGAAATTGGAAATACTGGCTTCTCGTTTGGACCCCATCTTCATTATGAAATTCGAGATTTAAAACACAATAAACAGGTTAATCCTTTGTTTTTTAGTGTAAATGTAAAGGATTGTTCTCCCCCGGAATGGACCGCATTAAAATTGATTTACGTTGACGAAAATAGGGTTTCCAGAAGTGAAAGATTTGTTCAGCTTAATAAAAATGAATATTTTAAAGTAGATACATTGGATCTGTTAGTTGGTAAATCTGCTTTAGCTGCACAGGTTTTTGATGGCATGGAGGGAAACAATAATAGAAATGGCGTTTATCAGTTGAAAATGTACGTAGATGGAAAACTTCATTTCCATTTTTTAGCTGGCAAGATAGATCTGGAGGAGTCTAAATATGCCAATGCTTTGATTGATTATAAAGAAAATAAGTTATCAAAGGATATTTTTTATAGATGTTACCGTCTTCCGGGAAATAATCTTAAATCTTTTAAACATCTTCAGAATGATGGATATTTCAATGTGAAATATGGTAAAATAACCAATATAGATGTTGAAGCTTTGGATTATGCAGGGAATTATAGTCGGAAAAGAATAGCCATTAGGGGCATAAAAGGTTATTTACCCTCGCTCCCTTTTCATAATAAGTATGTGTATAGAAATGTTGATAACCAGTTAAAGACCTATTTTATAGAAGTGAATATTCCTAAAGGAGCTGTTTATCAAAATATTCCTTTTATGTATCGGGAAATAAATGAAAGGAGAAGGGAAACTTTTTCAAGAATTCACTCGGTTCATAATGATAATGAACCTTTGCATAAAGACATTTTTTTGTCTATTCGTTCGGGAATTATACCTGATTATTTAAGGGAAAAGGCATTTATTTCAGGTTGTAATCAACAGGGAAAGTATATTAATTATGGGGGTAAATGGCGAAAAAATTTTCTTGAGGGACAAGTCGATAAGTTCGGAGAGTTTTCAATAATGATAGATACCATACCTCCTACCATAAAAGATTTATCATTAGTAGGAAGGGGGAAAAAAGGAATCTTACAATTTCATCTTTCAGATAACGTAGATTTGCCGGATCAGATGGATTATCCCTTTTTTAAAGTTACCTTGAACGGACAATGGATTAGAATGCGGTCTGACAGTAAAAGTGGTATCATTTCCGGACATTTACCTGTTGATCTTAAAAAGGGTAAATATGAAATTAAAATAACGAGTTGGGACAAAATGAAAAACATAAATCATTATACAAAGTTATTCACCGTGTGGAAATAATTTTAATGAACTAAGTTTTACCTAACTTGTTTTCAATAAAAATAATAAAAAATGAGCCATTTGACTATTGGGGACGACGTTCCTTCCTTTGAAGAAAAAGATGAACAAGGTACGGCAGTAAGTTCTACCTTATTATTGGGTAAAAAGTATATTTTATTCTGTTATCCGAAAGATGATACGCCGGGTTGTACTGCCGAAAACTGTAGTTTAAGAGATCATTATGCCACATTAAAGGACATGGGATATATTATTTATGGAGTAAGCCCAGATAATGAAAAGAAACATTTAAAATTTAAAGATAAATATCAGCTTCCTTTTCCGCTTATCGCTGATACAGAAGCCAGGTTATTAAGTGCTTTAGGTGCCTGGGGAGAGAAATCTATGTATGGTAAAAAGTATTTTGGTGTACTGAGAAGTACTTTCATCGTCAATGAGAAAGGCAAATTAACCCACATTATTGATAAAGTCGATACAAAAGCCCACGCAGAGCAGATAATAGCTTTATTAAAAAGTTAAAGTGCTACGGAATGGCATACATAATCGGGTATGATTCCACTGGAATTAATCAAAAAATGATATTGGTCAGGAAGAGTGTTACCAGATAGAACCAGAGCAGTATGAATGCCAAATTTATTGCCTCCTAAGATATCTGTATGCAGCGTATCTCCCACCATGAGTATTTTATCTTTTGGAATACTTTTTATAGCAGATAATTTTTCGTAAGCATAGATAAATAAAGGAACGTCAGGTTTTCCGAAGCGTATGAAACGTTTGCCAACAATATCTTCCAGCATGTTGGCAATACCACCGATAGCAATGTTAATTTGATTGTTATTAACAGGATAAGTCCTATCGGTATTTGCCACTACGACGGGAATATTCTTATGCCTGAGTAAATTAATTGATTTACTCAAATCACTTTCCCAGTTAAAACCTTCTTCATCTAAAAGCACCAAAGCGGAAATGTCAGAAAAGTTTTCGGGCTGTACCTCGCTGATAGGTAAAGTTGGAAGGCCTAAATTTTCTACATAATGAGCAGAATTTTTAGTTCCTAAATAGGCAATGGTACCTTTTTTAATCTTTAATTGAAGGTATTCTCGGGCGAGCATGCCGGAAGAAATCATATTTTCCTCGGTAATTAAATCAATATCTTGTTGTTGGTATCTTTTAGCTAATTCAAAAGGACTTCGGGAAGAATCGTTAGTAAGAATAAAAAATTGTTTTTGGTTATTATGCAACTTATAAATAGTCTCAGCTACACCTTCAATCAAGCCATTATAATTTTTTAACACACCAAAGGCATCAAAAAATATAGCATCATATTGTTGAATAACCTTTTCAAAAGAAGAAATTTTAGTCATAGGTTTTTATTATAGAGCTAGTGCCCGAAGTAATGTATCGGCATTAAATTCTTTTTCAATACTTGGAAAGTAAGTACTGTATGCCTCTTTCTGCAGTTTGGTGGCATATATTTCGTGGAAGAAATATCGGCCATCTTTAATGACATAGTTAAGAATAAAAAACCGATATACCTCTGGTATAAACCTGATCTCTGTTTCAGTAAGCGGATAAACGCGATGGTATGCTTTAAGAAATATCATAAACCGGTCTTCCATTAACGTAGAAATATTGTAGCTGAATACGGTTCTGTCACCAGCATCAGATACAATGCGACTAAGAAAATAAAAATCTAAAATTCGGGAAGCCATTCTAAACCAATCATAATCCCATCGGGAAAATAGACTGGTTTGATTTGTGACAGAAAAATTTCCAATATTCCAGTCCACAAAAACAGGTAATTTCTGTAATTTATCAATCCTTAATAAATCGCTGTTTGTAAAAAAACGTTCACATTGTTCTTGAATGACGGAAGCATATAATCTGTGTTCAAATTGACCAAAATCAGTTGATAAGATGTCCAGCAAATGGTAAAGATCTGATTTAAGTGTTTTTGAGGAGGGGGGTAATGTATTCGAAACCCTGGAACAAGCTTTATGAAATGCCGCAAATTCTTCTCCCAGGCGTTCAATTTGTGTGTGATTTAAACGTGCGGGTAATTTCTGATCAATGGTAACAGGATTATAAAAAACAACCCAGGCATCAATCAAAGAATCTTTATACCTATGCACAAATAGCTGATTTCCCTTAATTAAGGAACGGGCTAAAAAGTGATTAAAAGGGGTATTTAAATTATTGGCCAGGACATTTATTATGGAGTGATCCTCAATAAAATGGTCATATTTACCGAAATAAGAAAGCTTGGCTATAACAAAATCTCCTTCGGGAAAAATAATTTTATAAACATGATTTGTTGACACCCGTGCACTTATGTCAGAAATGGACTTTATGGGTCTGCTACCGTCATAAGCGGCCCAGGCATGGTTTACAATGGTTGTAAAGTCGATATAATGCATATCAGATTCCATTTTGCCAGGTTAGAATAGTAGGCTCTTCATTAGTAACAATAAGGGTATGTTCATGTTGAGCAACGTAACTTCCATCCCTTGTAATCATGGTCCAACCGTCGGTATCTTCTTTAACAAAAGACGCCTTAGTGGATATAAAGGTTTCTAAAGCTATGACGCTATTTTTTTTAAAAACAGCTTTATTATATGGGTCGTAAAAACAGGGAATCTCGTCTGGATCTTCGTGTAGTTTTCTGCCAATGCCATGTCCCACTAAATTTTTAATCACTTTAAAACCTCTTTCGGCCGCTTTTTGCTGTATAAATCTCCCAATGACAGCTATTCTTACTCCGGCTTTAATCTCTTTTATAGCGGATAGCAAAATTTCTTTGGAGGCGGAGACTAAGGGTTGTAAACCGGACAAATCATTTCCAAGGATAAATGAAAATCCATTATCTCCATAGTAACCGTTAAGTTCAGCTGAAACATCTATATTTATTAAGTCACCTTCTTTTAAAATTTTAGATTTGGAGGGAATTCCGTGAGCTGCCTCTTTATTTAGGGAAATACAGGTATAACCAGGAAATTTATAATCTTTTATGGGTGCAGAGGTGGCACCATAACTTTTTAGTAAGGATGCACCATATTCATCTAATTCGAAGGTATTCATGCCCGGTTTGGCATAACCAATCATTGATTTTAGGGTTAGGGCCACAGCATCACTGGCTGCCTGCATACCCAATAAATCTGCGTCTGTCTGAACTATCAAGATTTTTAACTTTAATGGCGAAAGTTAATATAAAAAAAAGGTAATTTTAGATGTTAAACAAGAAAAGCGAAAAATGAGGGTCAAAGCATTTGGTATAGCAAAGGAAATTTTAGGAAATTCAAGCATATATATTGAGCCGAATACGGTATCCACCGTAAGGCAATTAAAAGACTATTTATACGAACGTTATCCAGAGATGTTACATCTAAAAACAATGGCAATAGCTGTGAATCAATCTTATGCTACGGATGATACAAATCTGACAGAGGAAGCTGAAATAGTAATTATTCCTCCTGTTAGTGGAGGTTAGAGAAGATTGTTATTTTTCTAAGTCCAATAGATATTTCTTCTTTTCCAGACCGTAAAAATATCCGTGAAGGTTGCCATTTTTTGCAATACATCTATGACAGGGAATAATAATAGCTATGGGATTATTCCTATTGGCATTTCCAACAGCCCGGAATGCTTTTTCACTTCCAGCCATAGACGCTAATTCACTATAACTGACAGTTTCGCCATAAGGAATGCATTGTAAAGATTCCCAAACGGCAATTTGAAACGGGGAAGCATTTCCGTAAGAAATGGGTAAATCAAATTCTGTCCTCTTTTTATTAAAATATTGCTGTAGTTGATTAACGGTTTCTAAAGCGACATCGTCAGGAGAAAAAAAACCGTCTTTCTCATTTTTGGTATCAACCAATTTTACCGAAACCAACTTATCCTCATTGGTAATGATACGCAATAAACCAAATGGAGAATCATAAATTAGGTTATTCAAGCGATTTTAATTTTTACTTTCAGGAGAGGAAAGCAGATTAAAAAACTGATCTAATTTTGGTGTAATAATAATCTCAGTTCTTCGATTTGCCTGTCTTCCAGCCGCCGAGTCATTTTCTACCTTCGGAGAGAATTCACCTCTACCTCCGGCGGTCATTCTTTTTGGATCTACCTGGTGTTTTTGTTGCAGAAAGCGCACAACGGAGGTTGCTCTGCGAACACTTAAGTCCCAGTTATCAATAGTACAGGAATTAGAAATGGATAAATTATCGGTATGACCTTCTACTAAAATATCAATATCTTTATGGTCATTAACGACGGAGGCCACCTTTGATAAAACACTTTGAGCTCTGTCGTTGATGTCATGACTACCACTTCTGAAGAGTAGTTTATCAGAAATAGAGACATAAACAACGCCTTTTTTTACTTCAATAGTCAAATCCTGGTCATTTACATCAGATAAAGATCTTTTTAAGGTATTTACCAAAGAAAGACTTAAAGAGTCCTTTCTTTGCATCTGTCCTGTAAGGTCTTGTATATATTTGCTCTGCTCGCTTATGGCCTGTAGCGATTTATTGATACTTTCTGCCCCACTTTTACTAATTACGGAAAGATCGGAAAGTCGGTCCAATAAACTGGCGTTTGTACCTTTCAATAAGGCAATCTGGTCTTCTAACAGACGCACCTGGTTTCTTTTATCAGTTAGTTCGCCATCTTTATTTTGCATTTCACGCAAACGGCTTTGTAATTCTGTTTCTTTTATCTGTAGCTGACTTTTCAGTTGACTAAGCTGAAACTGGCAATCTGCCAAATTCTGTTCAGCCGCTTTAACCAATGCCTGTTGTTCACCCTGAAAGGCTAAGTATTTCTTTTTTGTTACACAGGAAGATCCAATTAAGACAAGGGAAAGAAGAAAGAGATAGGGCTTCATAAAAGGTATATTGAAAAAATGAAAAACAAGTAGAAAAGTAATCACATCTTAAAAGTAACGAAAATTTATTAAAAAATTGTCTATTTTGGACTGCCATTTTTTATGGTAATAGCACCTAAACGAAATCTATTTTACTGAAAATGCTCCAAAAACTTATCATTGGGCTATTAGCCCTGTTTTCTCCATTTCTTGTAAATGCACAGGAAGTAAGTGAGTTTAAACTACAAAAAGTAACCTCTACTATCAAAATTGATGGTCTTCCCGACGACGAAGCCTGGGAAAACATACCTGAAATTAAGGATTTTTGGCAGTATTTTCCTACCGATACTTTACCAGCACAGCAAGGCATTTCAGTGAAAATAGCGTATGATGACCAGCATATATATTTTCTCGCTGTCATGAATAATAGAAAAATTGACAGAGGTTACATTACCCCTTCTCTAAGAAGAGATTATCGCGGGGAAGCAAATGATGGTTTTTCGATGATTATAGATCCATTTCAGGACCAAACCAATGGTTTTCAATTTGGTGTGAACCCTTTTGGGGTTCAAAGAGAAGGTTTGGTGTCAAATGGTGGCTCTGAAGGCACCGATTTGAGTTTGAGCTGGGATAATAAATGGTTTGCAGGAGCAAAACAATTTGAAGGTTATTGGGTGGCAGAGGGTGCCATTCCCTTTAGTACACTCCGATTTAAACCAGGAACTAAATATTGGAATTTCAAATTTTACAGGATAGATAGCGAATCAGCGGAGCGGGTTGTTTTTCCAAGACTCCCCCGGCAATTTCAGATTTTAAATCTGGTAAGTATGTGCAGAGGGGTATGGGATGAACCTTTGGCTAAAAAAAATACTAATTTCGCTGTTATTCCATATACCTTAGCAAATTCTCAGGTGGATAAACTCAATAATCTTCCTGCTACCAATAAGGTTAATATTGGTGGAGATGCTAAAATTAGTGTGGGCCCCGCTTTAAATTTAGATTTAACTGTAAATCCTGACTTTTCACAGGTGGAAGTAGATGAACAGGTTACCAATCTGGATAGATTTGAAATATTTTTTCCGGAAAGGAGGCAATTCTTTTTGGAAAATGCCGATTTATTTGCCTCCTTTGGTCAGGAACGATTAAGACCCTTCTTTTCCAGAAGAATCGGTATTGCGAGGGATGAGGAAACGGGACAAAATATTCAAAATCCTATTTATTTCGGCGCCAGATTGAGCGGTAAATTGGATAATAACTGGAGGATTGGATTACTCAGCATGCAAACGGCAAGAGATTTGTCCATTAATCAACCCTCTGTAAATTATAGTGTGGCTGCCGTGCAAAGAAAAATATTTAGCAGGTCTAACGTGGGTGTTATTTTTGTTAATAAAGAGCCTTTTTATGACGAAAATGTAATAGGGTTTAATAGAAAAAATTTTAATCGTGTGCTTGGGTTTGACTATAATCTTGCCACAGCAGATAATAAATGGGCAGGAAAGGCATTTTATCATTATTCTTTTGATGAGGAAAATAAAGGTAATTCCGGCGTTTTTGGTGGCGATATTGCCTATAATACTTATCATTGGGAGTTTTCCTTCACTGGTCAGTCGGTCGGTGAAAATTATAATCCGGAAGTAGGTTTTGCAAGGAGAACTAATTATAAGAGGGTAGCTTCTTCCCTTTGGTACAATTTTTATCCTACGGGTGGAATCCTGAATAAGCATGGTCCTGGTATTGACTTTGACCAACTTGGAAATGAAAAGTATGGCCTGACCGACTTCGATGTGAATCTTATGTACAGGGTTCTGTTTAGAAGTACGGCCAATTTGGAGTTCAGGATGCGAAGGGAATTTGTTTATTTATTCAGTCCTTTTAACCCAAGTGGTGGAGACGGGCCAAGGTTGGAACAGGGTAATGGATATGCTTACAATTTGTTTATTCTCCGCTACACTTCGAACACCAGAAAAAAGATAAATTATTATATTAGCTCCAGATCGGGACAATATTTTAATGGGAACAGATGGAATTTAGATGGATCTGTTAATTTGAGAATGCAACCGTATGCCTTACTTTCTATGGTTGCCAGTATTAACTTATTGCGTTTTCCCGAGCCCTATAAAGATGCCAATTTGTGGCTTATAGGTCCGAGATTGGATATAACATTTACCAAAAATTTGTTTTGGACAACTTTTATTCAGTATAATTCTCAAATTGAGAATATTAATATTAATTCGCGGATTCAATGGCGTTTTAAACCCGTTTCAGATGTTTTTTTAGTATTTACGGATAATTATTATCCTGAATCGTTTGATAACAAAAACAGAGCCGTTGTACTTAAAATTAACTATTGGCTAAACAATTAAATTAACCTTTATCAAATTGTTTTATCCAAATGCAAACTTCCTCCCAGGTTGATTTCCATTGATCTTTTTTCATTGAGGGAGCATATAAAACCATTTCAAAACGGTTTAACAGTTGTCTTAATTGCTGGGTTAGTGCTTGATTTGAAAGACCTGATTGGTCAAGTTTATCAATAATTTGTTCGGTAGAAAAATTTTCCTTTGGAATATCAAACCGATGAAAAAGAAAAGTTCTTAAGGCAAAACTTAGTTCAATAAAACTATTTTCAAAATCACCTTGATCTCCAAATATCTTTGCCTGCTGTAGATGGTCAGTGGTCACCTCAGAAGGGGACTTAACCTTTTTCCGCTGCCTGAGATATTTATAAACATAGAAAAATGCGATACCTAAAATAGGGATGGTAAAACCGGCTATCCATAAAAATTTGGTAAAAATGGAAGGCGATTTGAAGTCTTCTGAAGTTAATGAAACAAATTGACCTGCATCTTCTTTAGTAGGAATATCATTAGATTGACCGGCTGTTATTTTTATTAAAATAGGATCTAAAGATTTGGTTTCGTATTTACCTGTAATCGGATAAAAATAGGTAAAAGAGGGTTGGAAGGAGAATTCTCCTTCTTTTTGAGGTTGAATAACGTAGGTAAATGACTTCTGACTAAACTTTTTACCCTCATTTTCACCTCTCTCTTCTTCTTCAGACTTAGTGTCATATAATTGAAAAAATGGTGGTAAGTTAAGATTTGGGCTTTTTATTCTTTTGGGATCGCCGTCGCCTAAAATGGTAATGGTTAAATAAAAAGTTTCATTCGTTGAGGCCGACGTTTTGTCTATGACAGACGACACTGAAAAGTTTCCTATTCCGCCATTAAAATTAGCTGGAACAGGTTTTGGTAGATCTTTTACGGTAACATTTAAAACATTACTTTCTACGTTTACGTATTTAACATCTCCGTTAAAAAAAAGAGAACTGGGTCTTTGAGGATCTTCTTCCAAAAGTCCTACCTGTAAGACAAGGGGAGAAATATTTTGGTTTCCTGTTTGTTGTGGGTAAAGGGCAACACTTCTTAATACTTTTGTATAATACGTTTTACCTTTTATATTAGTGGTTTGCACCATATTATCCATTCTCTGAATATCTGCTGCATAAAAGCCTCCATAATCACTTTCCTGAAGGATACTATAATTTTGAATTTCTTTTCTGGTGTAGATTTTATAATCAAGTCGAACCTGTTGGCCCAGATAAATGGTATTTTGAGCAAGTTCAGCACGGATAAAAAAATCCTGATCATTATTATTTTCCTGCTTTCCATCGGATGTCACTAAAATAGCCAGGGAATTACTTTTCAATGTCTTTCCCCGCACTTTAATTCTGGCTGGACGAATGGTTAATTTTCCACTTCTCTTAGGCTGCAATGTATAGGAGAAGCTCATTTCCCTTTGCATTTGACCATTTTGAATTACTGTACTTATCCCTCTGTTAGGTCCTGAAAGGATATAAAAATCGTTTGATAAGTCTGGTGAAATAAAATCTTCCCCTTCCCCATTTTTTAAGATAAAGGAGACTTCCACTAAATTTCCAGGTCGTACTTTTTCAGCATCGGCAACGGCAAAGAAGGACGTTTGACCGTATAGGAAGCTACTTACCAAAAGGATTAGGTTACATAAAAACAGGCGCATTTTACCAATCTTTTTTGACTTGACTATTTGTTTTTCCAGCTTGTCGAAGTTTTGATTGCACTTTTTTTTCTTCTTCATCCATAATATTTAGAAGAGCTTCTGCTTCTTCCTTTGATAATTTTCTTTGTGTATTTTCACCCTGCTCTTGTTGATTTTTATTTGGGTTACTATTTTTTTGATCTTGATTTTGATCTTGCTTTTGCTGATCTTGTTTTTGTTTATTTTCCTGCTGCTGTTGCTGTTGTTCTTTCTGTTGCTGTTTTTTTAATGCAACGGATAGATTGTGCTGCGTTTCCTGATCTCCTGGTTTAATTCTAAGCGCTTGTTTATAGGCATCAATGCTGCCCTTAAAATTTCCTTTTTGGAAGAGTGCATTTCCTAAATTATAGTAAGCATTTGCTTTTTGTCCAGATGGATTTAATTTATCAATAGATTGTTGATAATTGTTGGCAGATTCTTCGAATCTTCCTTGATTATACACCGCATTTCCAAGGTTATACCAGGCTTTTGGCGAAGCCTTTTTCTCTAAAGCTTTTCTGTAAGCTTCTTCTGCGGCGACTGTTTCTTTTTGTCTGTATAAACGATCACCTTCTCTGAGGTCTTTATGGTCAATTTGGGAAAAAACAGAGGTTGAAAAAAGAGCTAGTACTAATAGTAGGCTCATTTTTTTGTAGGAAAGTAAAAATTCGAAGAGGAGGAAAAAACAGGCAATGGCCAGAAAAAGTTGATAGAACGACCTATATTCTGAATAAACTCTTGTTTCTAAGCCTGTTTTTTCGAAACGGTTTAGATCTGACAGTAAACTATTCAACGTTGACGATTGATCCATACTTAAAGCGTAATAATTTCCCCGGGTAATTCTGGCTATGGTTTGTAAATTTTCTTCCTCCAGTTTAGAAATGACTGGATTACCATTTTCGTCTGTTTTAAATGAATTAAAGCCACTCGAATAATCAGGAATTTTTGCCCCTTCTGTCGTACCAATTCCGATAGTAAATGCAGAAATTCCTTTTTGAGCAGCTTGTCTGGCTGCGTCCTCTAAACCTGGTTCGTGATTTTCCCCATCACTCAAAATAATCAATGCTTTGCCATTGGCCTTTTTATAAGAAAAGTAACGGAGAGCTACGGAAATAGCGGAAGAAAAATTAGTGCCTTGATTACTTACGATGTCAGGAGAAAGCGTTTGAAGAAAAAGCAGGAGGGCCCTGTAATCTGTTGTTAAGGGCGTTTGAAGATAGGCATTGCCAGCAAAAACGATGAGACCGATTCTGTTTCCCGTTAATGACCGGATAAGTTCCTCTGAAAGACGTTTTAAACGGTCGAGCCTACTGGGAGGTATATCAGCCGCCATCATTGATTTTGAAATATCCAACGCAAGAAAAACATCAAAACCATTGGTTTTTACAACCTCCGATTTGGTACCCATTTGAGGATTAGCCAAAGAGATAAGGACGAAAAATATCCCTAAAGTAAAGAAGACTATCTTTCGTTTGTTTAACTTATTAATCGTGGAGTTATCGTTTAATAACAAAGAGGCATTGCCAATACGAGCTAACTCCTTTTTCTTTTTCTGTAAGACAAGGAAGTGAATGAGACCTAATAGGGGCAAAATACAAAGGCCAAATAAAAAAGCAGGATGTTCGAATCTAAACATAAAAAACATTTATGGAGTACTTCGAAACACGGTTATTCTTAGCAATCTTTCCGTTATTAAAAGGAAGAGTGCAAAACCGGCAAACCAAAAATAAAGATCTTTAAATCTTTTAAATCGGGTTACTTCTAACGTAGTTTTCTCTAATTTATCAATTTCAGCGTAAATATTTTCCAGGGAACGTTCGTTGGTTGCCCTATAATATTTTCCACCGGTAAGCTTAGCCATTTCGCGCAATAAAGGTTCATCAATTTCAACTTGAGCCAATCCGAAAATATATTCCCCATCACTTCTTCGACTAACGGGCGTTAAAGCAGCGCCGGAAGTTCCCACGCCTATAGTATAAATTTTAACATTGTATTTAACAGCAATTTCAGCGGCCGTTATAGGTTTCAAATAACCTGCATTATTGACGCCGTCGGTAAGTAATATAACCACTTTACTTTTGGCGTCACTATCTTTAATCCTATTTACTGCCGTGCCCAAACCCATACCAATGGCTGTTCCGTCTTCTAAAAGACCACATTGCAAATTGGCTAAATACTCTTTTAAAATATCGTGATCACTCGTTAGTGGACAAGGGGTAAAAGCTTCTCCAGAAAAACTTACCAGTCCAAGGCGGTCATACTTTCTTTTGTCTATAAACTGGGAAGCGACCCGTTTACATACCTCCAGGCGATCAGGTTTAAAATCCTGAGCCAGCATACTACTTGAAAGATCCACAGTCAACATGATATCAATACCTTCCGCATTAACTTTCTCTTCTTGTAGTGCTAATTGAGGTCTTGCCAGTGCCAAAATGAAAAGAAGAAAAGCCAGCAAGCGAAATATAATCAGATAAGGCAGTAGGGTAACCCGCCAGTTTTTTTTGAATTTTAAAAGACTACTACTTTCAGGTAAATTTATAGTGTCTATTTTTTGTGTGTAATACTTCTTTAGGATAAAATATAAAAGCGGAATAAGAGCCCATAAGAGCAGATAGTAGGGATTTCTAAACGATAATTCTTTAATTAGTTCAATCATAATAATAGGGGTAATTATTTATTTTCAGACGTGATTGAACTTTCCTCCGACAAAAATTGGGTTAAAAATTGTTTCACCTCTTGAAACGCTTCTTCATGGAAAGAATAAGTGGGTTCATATTTTGCAAATTTTACTAAATCTACGGTTTTCATCCAAGCAATCATTTTTTCAGAGAGAAGAGATGATATGGGTAAATGCTGTATTTTTTCCAACACTTCAGCGGTGGGTAAATCCAATAAATTAACCTCAAATTGTTTCTCCAGGAATGCCCGAAAAATAACACCCAATTCATAATGATAATTGACAAAATCCTTCTGTTCAAGGAAATTTTGCTTAGACAACCAATCCATTTTTTCAAGCGCCTCTTTTACCGGGGAAACTATTTCAAGCGGAATTTCAGGGGTAATAATCTTGATTTTTCTTCTTTTTCTAAGCCATAAAACAATAAAAAACAGTATAAAAAGTCCGCACAAAACATAGATAAACGGTAACCAATCTTGCCAGTTTTTATTTTCTTTCCAAATATCTCTGATTGGTTTTATTTCCGAGGAGTCATTTTTCATTGGGAGAGGCAAGACCTTAACTTGAACACCATTCGAAGTAATGGAGTCAAAAGATGTTTGGTTCCCTGCCACGGGAATTCTAATAGGACCTAAAGTATATTGTCCTGGTTCAAAGGAAGTTAATAGTAATTCGCGAATGAATTGTTGTTCACCATTATCGAGTAAAATGGTATCAGTGGAGACCGTTTTTAACAGTTCGAAGGGACTGTCACCTATCATTTGTTTAAACGAAGGAAAGGAAATATTTTCTTCCAACCCATAAGTTACACTGATTTTAACGGAAAGAGGGTCGCCAATAATTAATTGTTGCTTGTCTGAGGATATAGAAATCGTCTTTTGTGCATTCAGCGTAAAAGAGAAAAGGAAACCAATAAAATATGCAGCTAGTCTGGTATTCATCAAGAGGCTCTTTTTTTGAAAAACTGAAGGAGAGCAAGAACGTAGGAATCTTGAATACTCATATCTATGACGCCCGTTTTACTTTTTTTAAAATGTCGGTAAAAAGCATCTTTATTTTTTTTGAAGGTGAGGTTATAGGAAGCCATAGCATCCCCGTCATGGGTGTCAATCCAACCTGTTTCACCTGTTTCAGGATCCCTTATTTGCAATAGTCCGACATCGGGGAGTTCAGCTTCACGAGGGTCGGAAACCCTGAATCCGATAATATCATGTTTTTTAGCGGCTATTTTCAAAGCTGTTTCATAATTGTCTGCTTGAAAATCACTTAAAATAAAGCAAATAGCCTTTTTCTTGAGAATATTGGTCAGATACTGAAGAGCGAGCGCAATATCAGTACCTGAAGTATCGGGTGTAAAATCTAATAACTCCCGAATAATTCTTAGCGTATGTTGTTTACCTTTTTTAGGGGGAATAAATTTTTCGATTTTGTCAGAAAAGAGGATGACCCCTACCTTATCGTTATTTTGGCTGGCAGAAAAGGCAAGCATGGCACAAATTTCCGTAAAAACCTCTGATTTTCGCTGTATTTTGCTTCCAAAGGAGGAAGAACCACTAACATCCACTAAAATAATAATGGTAAGTTCCCTTTCTTCTTCAAATATTTTGACGAAAGGTTCATTGGCCCTTGCGGTAACATTCCAGTCAATATTTCTAACATCGTCTCCATATTGGTAACTGCGAACTTCACTAAAAGACATACCTCTGCCTTTGAAGGCACTATGATATTCACCTGAGAAAATATTTTTGCTCAGCGATTTAATTTTCAATTCGATACGACGAACCTTTTTTAGTAATTCTGCAGTGTCCATAGAAGGTATAAATTAGGGAACCTCTATTTTATTAAGGATCTTAGTAATGATATCCTCCTGGGTAACATTTTCTGCTTCTGCTTCGTAGGTTAAGCCAATGCGATGCCTCAAAATATCGGGACAAATCTGGCGGATATCTTCCGGGATAACAAAACCACGTCTGTGAAGGAAAGCGTTGGCTTTACCGGCTATGGCCAGATTAACGCTGGCGCGGGGAGAAGCGCCGTACTGGATAAGATTGGACAATTCCCCAAGCCCATAATTTTGTGGAAAACGGGTAGCGAAAACAATATCGAGGATATATCTTTCGATTTTCTCGTCCATATATATTCTTTTGACGGACTGCCTGGCTTTTAAAATATCAGCAGGTTGAACGACAGCTCGGATGGTATTTTCCGGGTTTTCCTCAAGCAAACTGCGCCGAATGATTTCTTTTTCTTCCAATAAAGTTGGATAACCAATTTTCACTTTTAGCATAAAACGATCTACCTGAGCTTCTGGCAACGGATAAGTACCCTCTTGCTCAATAGGGTTTTGAGTTGCCAATACCAGAAAAGGCTCTTCCAGGAAAAAGGTTTCATTACCAATGGTCACCTGTTTTTCCTGCATAGCTTCCAGTAAGGCACTTTGAACTTTAGCCGGTGCTCTATTTATCTCATCAGTAAGGATAAAATTGGCAAAAATGGGTCCTTTTCTAACGGTAAATTCATTCAGGCTGGGATTATATATCATGGTGCCAATGATATCGGCGGGTAGTAAGTCTGGGGTAAATTGGATGCGACTAAATTTTGAATTAATAGCTTTTGATAAAGCTTTGATGGCCATAGTTTTAGCTAATCCAGGTAAACCTTCCAATAAAACATGTCCATTTGTCAAGAGGCCTAAAAGTAATCGGTCAATCATTTGTTCCTGACCGACAATAACCTTTTGCGTTTCCTTTTTTAAATCTTCTAAAAAAGCGCTATCAATACGGATTTGTGTATTAATCGCTTCAATATCAATATTTTGCATAATAAACACGTTTGTTTTTAAAAATAGTTCACAAAAATGCAGATTTTTTCCAAGAGTGCAAACAACTAAAATGGTTGTTTTTTTGAAAGAGAATCTCTCTTTTCAAAAAGAGGCTTAAGGGGAATATCTTCATCCAGTTTTTTAAAAGTTGGCGTTTCTGGTCTTTCTGGCTTTGCTGGTTGAAAGAGCGTATCTCGCATTTCTCTTGCTTCAGCTATTAATATAGAGTCGAGCAAACGGGTAGCTTCGGTAAGTAAACCTTCTTCACATTGAGCTTTTCGAATGGAGACATATTCATTCACCCTTTTATCCACTTCATTTTGAATAAGTTGCTGAATCTCATCAGGAGAATATTCTTCATTATTCAAGCAGCTGCAAGTGAAGAAAAGCAGGTAAGGCATAAATAAAAAAGGAAAGGTTTTATTTATTTTCATTCTGCAAATACTTTAACCTTAAATTTTCCTCCTCGGAAAGTCGAACATTTCGCATGGAATCCAGAAGCATCTGAATTTTTTTTTCTTTGTTCGCTTCACAAGTTGAGTCTAATTGTTTTCCTAAGGGATTGACTATTCTTAAATACAAGGTATCAACTTCTGTTCTTTGGGTGGAAGTAAGTTTTAAAGGTGGAGGTTCGGTGCAGGAAATAACCGATATAGATATCCACAGGAAGCATAGATATTTAGAAAAAGAAAATATGTGGGATTTTCGTAAAAACAGGTTTGTCATGGATTAATAATATCAACGTTACGTTTTTTCCTCAGCTCGAAATTTTTTCCAAGATAAACTTTCCTTACCATTTCGTCATCAGCAAGTTCTTGGGCCGTTCCAGCTTTTAATATACTACCTTCAAACATTAAATAAGCACGGTCGGTTATAGAGAGGGTTTCCTGTACATTATGGTCAGTGATGAGGATACCAATATTTTTAGTTTTTAGTCTTGCGACGATACCCTGAATATCCTCAACGGCAATGGGATCAATACCAGCAAAGGGTTCATCAAGTAAAATAAAGTAAGGATCTACCGCCAGGGCGCGGGCAATTTCTGTTCGGCGACGTTCCCCACCGGATAAAGTATCGCCCCGATTTTTTCTTATTTTAGTTAAGCCAAATTCATCTAATAAACTTTCTAATTTTTCATTTCTCTGATGCGAAGAAAGAGAAGTCATCTCGAGAATAGCCTTTATATTGTCTTCAACACTTAATTTACGAAATATGGAGGCCTCCTGTGGCAGATAACTTATTCCTTTTTGAGCCCTTCGAAACATAGGCAAGGAAGTGATTTCGTCCTCTCCCAAAAATACATTGCCGGCGTCGGGTCTGACAAAACCAACGAGCATATAAAAAGTGGTAGTTTTTCCCGCGCCGTTTGGACCTAGCAGCCCAACAATTTCCCCCCTATTAACTTCGATGGAAACTTTTTTCACAACGGGTCTTTTACCGTAATATTTTTCCAACGATGTTGACTGTAATAGCATGATATTAAAATTGTGTTCGTATGAAACCTAATTAATCAACAAGAATGACTTTGTGTATAAAACGGAATCCAACAGAAAGTTCAATGGTCAAATTAGCTATTTTTCTTTCGGGAATAGTTATCAATGAGGAAGATCCATAAGGATTTGGATTTCTAATATTAGGTATGGCAGGTTGGTTATATTGCTGAGAAAGATCAGGATTAACGGATAATTCGACAATCATACCAATTAATTTTGAAAAAGGTAGCTCCATACCGCCACCTACAGAAAAACCATAATTAAATTTACGGACGAAGCCCTCAAAAGGATAAATATAAGAGTAAAAAGGATTTATGGACGGATCTCCAAATCCAAATTTGGTATTAACCGTATAATCCCCTCTCACACCAAACATATAGTAAGGTTGCCCTCCCATGAAACCACTTCCAACTCTCTGTTTTGCACCGACAATCAAGGATACATTTCTGAATTCCAACGGTGTAAATTGGCTGGGTAAGGTCTGTTGAGATCCATCGGGTCGAATAAAAACCGTAGAATAAGTTCGCAGTGAACTGCCTTTTATATGATAACCAGCTTGAGCAAACAAAGAAAAAGGGCTGTCTTCCTCATACGATTCTATAAATACACTTCCCTGATAACGAAAAAGAGGTTCGGTTTGAAAGCTATTATCCCAGCGTTGCAAACCCATTAACGGACCTCCTTTAAATCCAAAAGCAGAACTTTGTGCGTAAGTATTAACAGTGAAAAGGATGAATAAGAACAAAAGGATAATATTTCTCATAATTAGGTAACTTTTGTGTAGTTAGGTAAATGACAGGTACAAGGTAAACAAAAATAAAATGAAGTAATAAATTAGCACAAATTGTTATTAATTACGCAAGGAACGGATCCTAATTTTTTTTCCATTTAGTTTCAATTTTGTACCTATGGTTGGTTCTTCCTTTTCGAAAAGTCTGTTTCTCTTGCGGAGAGGCTCTGTTTGAATGGCATAATAGTCAGCAATACTTTGTAATGTCTCATTGGCCTGAACGACATGCCATTTTTGCTCACCATGAAATTCTTTTCTTTTTGGTTCAAGAAAAATGCGGTGGTTTTCCGAAAGTTGATCTAAAGACTTATTTAATAAGGGAGGATTAAACTTAGGGAGTTTTTTTAGAGGGATATCATACATTTTTGCAATGTCAGTAAATTTTATTCCAGGTTTTGCATAAACAAATCGAACCTCATTCATTACCCAAACGCCCGATTTGGAATGGTCAACGACTGCGGCTGTTTTCACAGATTCTTTTTGGAGGATTTTTCCACTTTTTGTAGTTTCAGCCTGAACCTCAAAGGTAAGTTCTACTGGCGGTTTTTGAACCGGCTGTATTTTATGAAGTTCAAATTTCTCAATAATGGAAATAAGTTTGTCGCCATAAGCTGGATCGGTAGCGTAGCCAGCTTTTTTAAGACCATGAGCCCAGCCTTTATAGTCATCTGGATCTAAAGTAAACAAATTACTATATCTTGGTCTTTGTGTAAGCCAAAGAGAATGAGCGTGATAACTTTCTTCTGGGGAAGAAAATTTTCGAAAACAAGAGGGAATTAACCGGCCTTTATCATCTCGGTCATCATCTTCTTTAAAGTAGGTTAAACCGGTCCAGTCATTGTGACATTTCATGCCAAAATGATTGTTTGCTTCGGTGGCGAGTGTACTAAAACCCGCATTTGATTCCAACAAACCCTGTGCAAGTTTTATCGCAGCGGGAATGCCTGTAAGTTCCATTTCTTTCAAGGCTATCCACCTGAATTGTTCTATATATTTCTTTTTTACGTCAATATCACCTTGAGCCATTCCGGGAGATGAAATAATAATAAAAAATAAGAGAGAGAGAAAACATTTTTCTATCTTGCGTAGGCTGACTTCAGCCATTCTGTTTGAGCTGATAAAGTTGATTTCAGCCAACTTAAATATATAATATTTCATGTGTTTATGAATCGTTCGCATCCTTTTCGGTTCCATCCAAAAGTTCATTAAGAACGCAAAGATATCATTTTTGATATTTGATGCCCAGGCATTTTGTGTGGAGAAACGAAGCATCGCATCATAACCGGACGGCTAATTTTCCACGATCGCCAAATGCCAGTACTAATTTGTCTAAATGGGCGAAGCGAGGGTCATTGGTGATACCTTTTGCGTAACGGGCATATATTTGCTGAATAATGGTAGCTACTTTGAAACAGCCGAAGGCAAAATAAAAGGCACTGTCAGTGTTTTTCCTACCACTTAACTGAATATAATAATCCCATATTTCCTGTCTCGTTTTGTTCCCGGGAAGCCAGGTTAAATTGGCGAAACTTTTCACAAGAGGATTCATTTCAGTTGCTTCGAACCAATAAGCTAAAGAGGTGCCCAGGTCCATCAATGGATCTCCAATGGTACACATTTCCCAGTCTAAAACGGCTAATATTTCAGCGGGATTGGATTCATTGAGAACGAGATTGTCAAATTTGTAGTCATTGTGAATCAGGGAAGTATCGTTGGTTGAAGGCATGGATAAGGGTAGGTATTCCATCAGGAAATGCATGCTGGGAATATGAAAAGTTTCTGCATTGCGATATCGGTCTATCCATCCCGAAACTTGCCTTTGCACATAAC
Source organism: Bacteroidota bacterium (assembly GCA_014190515.1). Classification (GTDB taxonomy): domain Bacteria; phylum Bacteroidota; class Bacteroidia; order Chitinophagales; family Saprospiraceae; genus BJGN01. Next base: position 1,199 of record BJGN01000010.1, on the reverse strand, counting down.
CTTCGGGTTTGCCTAAAGCGGATATATTAGGTTGAGTGCAATCGATGGCATGTAAATCGACCAGATTTTTCACAAAGGAATCTGATAGCGAGGCCATTGTTTTTTCGTCTAAAGAGATTGACGCAGGAAGCGCATTCCTTAAAATGAGTCCTTCCACTTTTTCCATCAGGTAAAAGGGAGCACCTATAATGGTTGTGTCAGAGCAAAAATGGATGGGTTTGGGTATTTTATGAAATAAGGGATAAAGCAAGGAAAGGACCTTGAATTCCCTCGACATGTCATGCGCGCTTTGAATATTTGCACCAACGGGCGGGCGGCGAAGTACCAATGCGCCTAGGTTTGTTTCCAGCAAGTAGGTTAAATTGGAATATCCACCTTGAAACTGTTTTACATGTTGTATGGTGTGAATATCGTCGAGGACCGTTTTCAGGTAATCGAGTAGTTCAGGAATGGGTAATTCTTCGCCTTTTCTTGGGTTATTTAAAATATCAGCCATAAACATTAATCATTATGTACCTTTAAACCATATTGTTGTAAAATTTTTCGAGCCAACGAAGCCTTGTGTACTTCATCGGGACCATCGTAGATGCGTGCCCCTCTTTCTTCCCTATAATATAAGGCCAGAATGGTGTCATCGGTCACGCCGAGTGCCCCGTGAACCTGAATGGCACGATCCAGCACTTTATGTAAAATGCCTGCAACAAAAAATTTGATGGTTGATATTTCTAATGCTGCTGCTTTTTGACCTAATGTATCCATTTTATTAGCTGCATTTAAAACCATTAAACGGGCGGCATTAATCTCAGCCCTACTATCGGCAATCATTTCCTGAACCATTTGTTTTTCACCAAGAAATGAATTTATGCCCGTTTTTCGGTTGGCAGCCCGCTGGCACATGAGATCAAAGGCCCTTTCACAAATACCAATCCACCGCATACAGTGGTGAATCCTACCTGGGCCAAGTCTTTCCTGAGCAAGTTTAAAGCCTTGATTTTCAGGTCCAATTAAATCACTTTCCGGTATTTTTACGTTATCATAAATGATTTCACTATGACTTGCCCACCCTGTCCCAGCATGTCCCATAATGGGAATATTTCGAACCAGATTAAAGCCAGGGGCATTGGTGGGCGACAGTAACATACTGGCTCTTTGATATGGATTTTCAGCGTCAGGATTGGTTACTGCCATTACGATAGCAA
>BJGN01000009.1 GCA_014190515.1 Bacteroidota bacterium | reverse complement strand
TGTGTTAAATCCTGCCTATCCGGAAGGTTGGATGCTTGCTATTCTTTTTATGAATGTATTTGCTCCGCTCATCGATCATTTTGTGGTTGAAGGACATATTTCTAGGAGGAAATCAAGATTAACCAAGCTGGCAAATTCTTGAGATTTTAATATTAAAAACCAAAAATGAATCTTATGGAAAGTAGTAATAAATATATCATTACCTTCATCATTATAATGACCGTTGTTGCAGCTGTTTCTTTGGCTGGCATGAGAGAAATTACTATGTCTGCTTCTACCAAAAATGAAGAGATTTTTAATAAGAGATCTATATTATTAACCGTTAATGAATATTTGGGCAATGGTTTAAGTGTAACGGACTTATCAGATGATCAAGTGTTAAAAATGTTTAATGAACAAGTTGAGCAGGTTGTCATTAATCAGAAGGGAGAAGTTGTTCCGAAAATGCTTGCTGAAAAAATAGATTTAGCAGTAGAAAAAAAGAAGCCCGAAGGGGAAAGGTTACTACCTTTATTTGTATTCAAAAACGATAAAGAAAAATTTTATATCCTAAGTGTCCGTGGAAGTGGATTATGGGATGAGATATGGGGAAATATTGCCGTAAAATCAGATTTGAACACTATTGCGGGAGTTACATTTGACCATAAAGGTGAAACTCCAGGTTTAGGGGCTGAAATTAAGGACAACCCTGCCTTTCCTGGTCAATTTGTAGGTAAACAAATCTTTAGGGATGGTGAAGTAGCCATTTTAGTCAAAAAAGGAGGCAGTCAGGACAAATTGTATGAAGTAGATGGTATTTCTGGTGCAACCATCACGGGAGATGGTGTTAGCGAAATGCTTCAAAGAGGAATCTCATACTATTTACCTTATATTGAATCAATTGAAAACAAATAAGTTAAATTCACTAATAAATATTCTGAAATATGGCAGAGATATTAGAAAAAGTTAAAATCGAGGAAAAGGAACCTTTCTTCGGTCCCAAGGAAAAAAAATTGTTGTTGGACCCTTTAATGGACAATAATCCTGTTACAGTTCAAATTTTGGGAGTTTGCTCCTCCTTGGCTATTACATCGTTGGTTTACCCATCAATAGTTATGGCCATTTCTGTTACTCTCGTTACTGCTTTTTCAAATTATTTTACCTCTCTGGTTAGGGAGTATATACCAAAGCAGGTTAGGATGATCGTACAACTTGTTATAATTGCAACTTTAGTTACCATAGTGGAACTTGCACTAAAAGCACTTAATTTCCCAATCTGGAAGCAATTATCTGTTTACATTGGTTTAATTATTACCAATTGTATTGTAATGGGAAGACTTGAAGCGTATGCTATGGCAAATAAACCCTGGCGTTCTTTTCTGGATGGCATAGGAAATGGTCTTGGTTATGGAGCTATTTTGGTGATAGTGGCTATAATTAGGGAGATTTTAGGAAAAGGTACCTTATTCGCTGGAAGTCCAGTTGAAATAAAGATTATTGGAAACAACGCAACTTACTTAATAGATACTACAACGAGTACTATGTTCGGTTGGTATGCAAATAATAATCTTATGGTTCTTCCGGCAGCTGCTTTGTTTATTATAGGTATATTAATTTGGATTCATAGAACGATTAATCCAAAATTAGTAGATATATCCTAAGTTTCAGTCATTTATTCCCCTTAAAATAAAAGAAATAAAATGGGCGATTTTCTAAATGTTTTCATAAAAACAGCCTTCATTGAAAATATGATTCTTTCCTATTTTCTTGGCATGTGTTCCTATCTCGCTGTTTCCAAATCGGTTAAAACAGCATTGGGGTTAGGTGTAGCTGTTATTTTTGTACTTGGCATTACAATGCCTATGAATTGGTTAATTAACGAATATCTGCTTAAAGAAACGGGTTTCTTTGGAATGGATTTGACTTTTCTAAGATTCATTTTGTTCATTGCCGTTATTGCCGCCTTAGTGCAGCTTGTTGAAATGGTAGTTGAAAAATTTTCTCCTTCTCTTTACAATGCCTTAGGTATTTTCTTGCCGCTAATTACGGTGAACTGTGCTATTCTTGGTGGTTCACTTTTTATGATATCAAGAGAATTGGATCTCACAAAATCTGTTGCCTTCGGTTTGGGTGGCGGTTTTGGCTGGTTTCTTGCCATCGTGGCATTAGCAGCTATTCGTGAAAAAATTCAATATTCAAATGTTCCTCCTGCTCTACGTGGTTTAGGTATGGCGTTCATATTGACCGGTCTGATGGGTATGGCATTTATGAGTTTAATGGGAATTGATCCTGCAGCCTTCACAAAATAAACAAAAGCTATGTTTTCAAGTTTTATGGTTTTGATGACTTCTAATTCTTTTCTCTTCCTTGCCGGTCTTCAGACGATATTGATGGCTACCTTCGTTTTTACGTTGGTTATTCTAGCCCTCTCACTGATGCTCATAGTAGCTCGCCAAAAACTGGTGGCTCAAGGTGATGTGAAAATAATAATTAATGGTAATGAGGATGCTCCTCTTTTTGTTAAACAAGGTAGTTCTCTGCTTTCTTCCTTAGCAGATAATAATATTTTCTTACCATCTGCTTGTGGTGGAGGTGGAACTTGCGCTATGTGTGAGTGCCACGTTCCAAGTGGTGGTGGTGATGTGCTTCCTACTGAATTAAATCACTTGACTAGAAAGGAAGTAGCTGAACATAAGCGTCTTGCTTGTCAGGTAAAGGTTCGCCAGGATATGGAAATCCATATTCCAGAGGAAATTTTTGGCATCAAAAAGTGGGAGTGTGAAGTGGTATCCAATTACAACGTCGCTACTTTTATTAAAGAATTTGTAGTTAAACTTCCGGAAGGTGAAACTTTAGATTTCGAATCAGGTGGTTACATCCAAATTGATGTACCTAAAATTGAAGTAGATTTCAAAAATTTTGATATCACCTCTCATCCTAAAATGGGTAAAAAACCTGATGTTTTTAAAGAGGAATGGGATAAGTTTAACTTATGGAGTCTTAAAATGGTGAATAAGGAGGAACAGTTCCGTGCCTATTCAATGGCCAATCATCCTGCTGAAGGAAATATTGTGATGTTGAATATTCGTATAGCTACTCCGCCGTGGGATAGAGCAGCAAATGGTTGGATGAAATTAAATCCAGGTGTCTGTTCTTCTTATGTTTTTGGTCTAAATAAAGGGGATAAGGCTACTATATCTGGTCCTTATGGTGAGTTTTTTATAAAGCCAACTGAAAAGGAAATGATTTATATTGGAGGAGGTGCTGGTATGGCTCCGTTGAGATCTCATATTTTTCACTTATTTCATACTTTGAAATCAAATAGAAAAGTTTCTTATTGGTATGGTGGTCGTTCATTAAAAGAACTTTTTTACATAGATGATTTTAGAAATATTGAAAAAGAGTTTCCTAATTTTTCCTTTCATATTGCTCTATCTGAACCTATGCCAGAGGATAACTGGACAGGTTTAACTGGATTTATTCATAACGTGGTTATGGATAATTACTTAAAGAATCATCCAGAGCCGGAAGAAATCGAATACTATCTATGCGGACCACCTTTGATGCTTTCTGCCGTTCAAAATATGCTTTCAAATATGGGAGTTCCCGATGAAAATGTAGCTTTTGACGACTTTGGTAGTTAATTTTATATTTTTGAATAGTGAAAGGGGAGGCTGTTTTAATAGATAGCCTCTTTTTTTATGCTAATTTAAACACTTCTTTTCGCCGATGCTTAACGCATCGGCGAGGGGCCGAGCAATGAAAGTACCATTTAATAATAACCTTCCGAATCAAACCAACGAAGTTATGGGTAATCCTAGAAATCCTACAAATCCTAAATAAAATAACTAGCTGCCGCGTAAATAATTTCAAGCCAAGAATGGGGCAAAATAGACATGTGACCCTTCTGGTGTAAGGGCATGTAAAAATCGTTTACTAATATTAATACATCAAGCCTTTTTAGACAGCTCCCTTTTTGATTCGTGCTTAAATAAATAAAATGATTAATAGTAATATAGCTAGAATGACAAGTATAATTTGAAATAAATTTCCACCGCCGTTTTTATAACTGCGATGTAATAATTCAATAGCGTCTTTCCAATCTAATTTTTTTCCAACTTCTTCCTTAACCAAAAATAAAAATCTTGATTTACCTAGGGGACTATTATCTCCGTGTATTTTTAATATGAAGAAGTTTGAATCTAAAAAGGCAAGCTCATATAGTCTTCCCTCCCCATTTTCAATCAAAAGTTTTTTCCCCTGATTCATTTTTCTCCATAAACCAAACGATACTTCGCCATTTATGGAACTTAGGTATTCTTCATTTGGATTGAAAAAATGTAAAATAGATTCATGAAAATAGTCATCATCCCGAAATTCTAACCAGGGATGTTCTAAATACAAAGCTTCCTGGTCTAAATTTTCACCATATCCTTCTAACATGGGAAGCATCTCTTCCAAATATTTATCCAAGTCGTTTGCCTGAGGCAAGGGTGTTTGAAAGGTATTGGTTATTGCTTCAAAAAATTTAGATGCCACTTTAGATCCGTTTAATTATTGTTCTTTTTTATTTCTTTTTAAAAAATATTTTGAGGACACTAACAGTAATCCAAAAGATTCTCCTGCTTCTTTTCCCGTGTGCGCGTGATGTGCTCCATGTGCTCGTAAAATGGCTCTGGAGTATGGATTGTCTAACTGTTTAAACCAGGAGAATCGTTGATGTATGTAAACATCGTGAATTAAAAAGTAAATGACCCCATAGATAGATATACCGATGCCTACATACAATAACCAGGTATGTGGCGTACTCAGACCGATGATATAAGATGCTGCACTGGGAATGGCAAAAACCAGAAAAAATAAATCATTTTTCTGGAAAAACTTATCACCTTCCAGGTCAGGTTGGTGATGATCCTCATGCCAAATCCACAAAAATCCATGCATTAAATATTTATGCGCCAACCAGGCAACCATTTCCATACTTATTACAGTGATAAGTACAATTAAAGCAGGTATAAGGTAAGTCATCATTAATTTTGGTTTATTTATTGTCAAAGATAAGGATTATTAAATCTTACAGTAACTCTACAGCAATCTTTGCTGATAAAAGACATAACGGAATACCTCCACCTGGATGAACGCTTCCGCCACAAAAATAGAGACCTTTTACTTCATTTGAAAAATTTGGATGTCGTAGAAAGGCAGATAGGGGTTTATTGGAAGCTGTTCCGTATAATGAACCTTGATGGGACTGAGTTCTTGATTCTATTTCCTGTGGGCTTAAAATTTCTTCCATTTCAATGAGAGGTTTAATTTGTTCGCCCAGCATTCTACTTAGTTTTGCAATAGCTTGTTCTCTCAAAGCATCAATATCTATGGGTTCACTATCAGCACTTTGGCTGGGTACGTTTATCATAACGAACCAGTTTTGACAACCTTCAGGGGCGTCGGAGGGCGTATGTTCAGTAGTTAGATTTATATAAATAGAGGCATCTTTTGCTACCTTTCCTTCTTTTAGATATTTAAACTCACTTTGATAATCATCAGAAAAAAACAGGTTATGCATAGTCAATTGAGGAAAAACCTTTTTAATTCCCCAATAAAAAATAATAGCAGAAGTGGATCTTTCCTGTTTTAATATCCTATTCGGTTTTGAATGTTTAGGTAGTAATTTTTTGTAAGCAAAAAACACGTCCATATTACAGATTATTCTGTCAAATGGGTATGTTTTTTCTTCCGTTCTTAGGCCAAATACCACCTTATTTTTGGTTAGTATTTCTTCAACTATTGTATTGAAATGAAAAGTAACCCCCAATCTAAGGGCTAGTTCATAAACAGCTTTGGTGATACTATGCATTCCATTTTCCGGATAAAATGCACCGATATGATGTTCAAAATGTGGTATGATAGTGAGTAGTCCCGGAGCTCTGTATGGATCAGAACCATTATAGGTTGCAAATCTGTTAAATAGTTGAACTAGCTTTGGGTGTTTAACAAACCTTTCATTTACCCTATTTATGGAGGAGAATAAATCGTATTTGTGTATCTTTAGTAAAGCCCTAAAGACAGGCATATTTAACCAGGTGGACCATCTGTGTAGTGATTTTTCTAAAAAAATACGACCGTTTGCTTCATATTTATCTGCGCTGTCTTGTAAGCTTGATAGTACATAATCTACGGGTACATTTAACTTTTTAGCGGCTTCATTACTGAATTTTTTCTTATCGGCATGAGCACTCAGGGTAGTTCCATCTTCCCAAAAGTAATTGCACACCGGATCCAATCTTATATATTTAAAATGATCTGCAGGATTTTCTCCAGCTAAAATAAACAGATCATCCACATATTGAGGCATAGTAAAAAGAGAGGGACCTGCATCGAACCGGTAACCTTGTTTTTCAAAAGCAGTAAGTTTTCCCCCTGGATAACTATTAACTTCAAAAACGGTAACTTTGTGACCAGCTACAGCGGCTCTAATGGATGCCGCCAATCCCGCAATTCCAGCACCTACAATGCCAATTTCCATAATCTTAAGTAAAATGAATAATCTTAAGAAACAATATTTTAGATTATCTGTTCATTTAAAAATGCATATTAAGTGGCAAGGGCCATTTTAGCATCACAAAAAGGCATGGAATATTTTAGAGGCATCTCTATCCAAAAACAAGAACCCATACTTGGCGATGAGGAAAATCCAATGTTACCACCTGCATTTTCAATAATATCCTTGCACATGGCTAATCCCAGTCCGGTACCTGACGATTTGGTGGTAAAATAGGGGGAAAATATTTTTTGCTGTGTTTCTATATTTACCCCTTCTCCATTATCTTCTATTTCAAGTCGAACCAGATCATTCTTCTTTTGGAATAATCTGATGCTAATTTTTCCATTTTTTTCAGTAGGTATAGCCTGAACAGCATTCATCAGAAGATTATTGATAACCCGTTGCATTTGATTTTTATCTGCAAAAATGGGATAACTGTCTGCTTCAATATTGCAATAAAAGGAATCATTATTATTGTCAAAGTGGTGTTTGTGCATCTCTAAAGATTGCTGTAACAGATCGACTAAATTGAATGTAATATTTTGAGAATTTGGCATAGATGCAAATTGAGAAAATGAGGTAGCAATTTCATCTAAGGTGTTGATTTGCTCCATAATGGTCATTGTCAATTTTGGCAAAAGAGTATGAATCAGGTCGGGTTGAAGTTTTCCTGCGCGTTGAAGGTATTGTAAGCTTAGTTTCATGGGTGTCAGAGGATTCTTGATCTCGTGAGCTACTTGTTTCGCCATTTCCCGCCATGCAACTTCTCTTTCTGTTTTTCGCAGTTTTTCATAACTAAGTTGTAGTTCGTCAATGGCAGCGTTATAGGCGTTAACTAATTGACCAACTTCGTCGTTTTTATGCCAGTCTATTTTATCACTCTCACCCATTTTTAGATTTTCCAGGTGTCTGCCTAATTGATCTAACGGATGGGTAAGGGAATTACTGTAGTAAATAGTTATTGCCGATATACTTAATAAAAGAAAGAGATAACCACTGAAAAGTGCACCCATAAAGTCAACAGCCTCAATATTTTGATTGTTATCACCGACAGGAAAATATATGCCAATCATGGATTTACTCTCTTTACCTCCTAAGTTTTTAACAGGGTACCAAACACGCAACAACTCTTTTCCTTTCCAAAATATTTTTTCTTTTTTATATGAAAAATTAGTTTTTTTTTGAAAATTATGTTTAAATCCTCCTGGCGGATGAAAAGGAAAGGATGTAAATTTTTTTCCTTTTTCGTCTGTCAGGATAAAATCATATCCATGTTGTTTTGCTATCGATGCTAACGGGAGATTTGAACCGTGATACCTTCTTTGAAGGGTTGAAATGATCTCTTTCGCTAAATAGCTATATTCCCTTTCATTTTCTCGTTTTTTTGATTTGTCAAAGTAAAAAACAGAAGCTAAACTGAGGATGCAAAGGGAAGTAAATGTGATATAAAATAACGTTTTTTGTATGTTTAAACCTAATGAATCAATCTTAACTGGTTTGGAAATACGCCCTCCAGACTTTTTATAATGAAGGATTTGGCAATATATAAAATAGAAAATAAGGCTCAGACAGGCAGTCAGAGAAAAAAATGCAAGGGGCTTGGCATAACCACCTAGGTTTTTACTTAGAATAATTGTTTTACCATTTTTATGAAGGCGATAACTAATTTCTTTCGAAGTCAGTTCTTTATTAATGCTATTTGAGGAGTGATTATTTATCTTTTCATGCGCAATTGAATGGGGTTTTCCTTGCTGAAAAAGTAGTTGGTTTTTCTGGTAAATGGAAACTGAATAATCTGATAAATGGTCGATTTCTTTAAAATTCCCGGCATTTAAATGATTGAGCCTGTTAGATTCATTTGATTTTAAGGTAAGTGTTAACCACCTATTATGGTCTAACTTTAAGGAGTGATTTAGGTGCACTTCAGAGGAATAATTAAGGTGATAATAGCTCAATAAATATGGTGAAAAATCTAAAATCGCTTCTAATGTTGTCAGGCGTTCAGTATTTGATATTAATCCTTTTTCCCAGGAAATGAATAATTCTTTTAGTTGATTTTTTTTAGTATTTGATTGAGCTATTTTATTTAATTCCCTCTCTAATATTTTATCTGAAGGGGTACTTAATTTTTCTGAAATTTTTTTCATTTCAGCCCACTCTCTTTCCAGTGTAAACTTATAAAGGAGTTGGGTATGAAAAGCAGTGAAGAAAAGAATCCAGGTTAATGTCCAGGTCACCTGGGAATATTTACCCTCAATATATAGGTCATAAAGTAGATGCAAGGAAAATGAAAAAAGAAAAAGAATGGGTAAAGAAATTTTTAATGAAGAAAAATAAAAGGGAATTGTAATGCCTGTTGAAATAATAAAATAAAGTAACACCCTGACATTCTGTCGAGGTATAAATCTAAGTATTTTTTCAAACGCACCTAATCCTATTTTCCAGCCTAACGATATGATGCCAATGTGTAACGAAATAACAAGAAAACCCAACCAATTCAGTTTAAAAATATTGTTAAGATCAATAGGTTTTGTTTGTATATATAAGGTAAATTTAATCCATTGGATAATGCTGTAAAGTAAAGAGAAATATAAAATTAATGCTAAAATAATAGGTATGAATCGCTTACTTTTTGTAAAATGTCTGGGTCTTAATTGTGATAAAAAGTTGTAAACTACAAATGAAAGTATCGTCCACAAGAGTGCAGATGAAAAAGTACTATAGGACTGAAAATTATTAGCTAAATATATAATTTTCAAGTACAAATCATTCATATAATTGTTTATTAATAATTTATGTATTATGAATAATATGCAAGTATAATAATTTTTTCTTTAAAAAGGAATTGAATTTTTTAATTATTGAAATTTTACGCATATTACAGTAGAATAAATATGAAGATGCTAAAGAACAAATTGGTACTCATTGGAAGCGTTGGATTAGTATGTGTTATTGGTACTGTTTTATATAACTTTACCAGTGGTAATGCTTCCGACAGCACGGAGTTAGTTGATTATAATTTACATGTAAGGCCTATTCTTTCAGATAAATGTTTCGCCTGTCATGGCCCGGATGCAAAGGCAAGGCAGGGGGGGCTAAGACTTGATATAGCGGATAGCGCCTATGCTTCATTGAAGGAAAATCCGTCGATGCATGGAATTAAACCTAAGGATAGGGATAAATCTGGCGTATGGTTAAGAATTATCAGTGAGGATCCAGATTTAATGATGCCTCCTCCGAAGGCTAATTTAGCATTATCAGCTGATGAAATTGATATATTAGGTAAATGGATTGACCAAGGGGCTGTTTACAAACCACATTGGGCATTTCTGCCTCCGAAAAAAGCTGAAATTCCTAAGGTAAAGAAAAAGAAATGGCCTAAAAACGAAATTGATTATTTCGTTTTGGCTGAAATGGAAAAAAGGGGTTTATCTCCTTCAGATCAAGCGGATCCTGAACGTTTACTAAAGCGTATTAGCTTGGATTTAACAGGTTTGGTACCCAATATTAAGGATCAGGAAGGTTTTTTAAAAAATCCTTCCACTGAAAATTATAAAAAGGAAATAAACAAGCTTTTAGCTTCTCCACATTATGGTGAAAAAATGGCTATTTCCTGGATGGATTTGGCTAGGTATGCAGATAGTCACGGATATCAGGATGACGGTTTAAGGACGATGTGGCCTTGGCGCGATTGGGTCATTCATGCCTTCAATAAGAATTATTCCTATAAAAAATTTGTCTCCTGGCAAATTGCAGGTGATTTTATAGCGCCCAATAATAAAGAAGCTATTTTAGCCACTGGTTTTAATAGAAATCATAAAATTACGCAGGAAGGGGGCGTCATTCAGGAGGAGTATAGAACGGAGTATGTTACAGATAGAACCAATACCTTCTCAAAATCTTTTCTGGGATTAACCATGGAATGTGCCAAGTGCCATGACCATAAATACGACCCTATTTCTCAGGAAGAATACTTTAAAACGTTTGCTTTTTTTAATCAGGTCGATGAAAAGGGACTTGTTGGAGATATTTCGCTGGGTTCATTAGCTGATCCCCCGCTAATCAAAATATCGAAAAAAGAGGTTAACGAACTCCTTAAATTTATAAATCTTCAGGATACCATTGTCTCTGTTATGGTCATGAAAGATTTAGAACAAAGAAGGCCGACCCATATTTTGAGAAGAGGACAATATGACCAACCTGACAGAACAGTAGGTTTTGGACTCCCCGAGGCGGTTTTACCTTATGATACTGTGAAGTTTAGTCCAAACAGGAAAGGGTTATCTGATTGGATGTTTGATGATAATAATCCTTTGGTGGCCAGAGTTTTTGTGAATAGAGTATGGGAAAACTTTTTTGGAAGGGGTTTGGTGAAAACTTCTGGAGATTTTGGATTACAAGGCGATTTACCGTCCCATCTTGCCTTACTTGATTGGTTAGCGGTTGATTTTAAAGAGCATAATTGGGACATTAAAAGGTTGGTGAGACAGATTGTAAGCTCTGCCACTTATCAACAGGCTGCTAATGTGAGTCAGGAAAAAATAAAGAAAGATCCTGAAAATATTTGGCTTTCAAGGGCCCCCAGATTAAGACTCCCTGCGGAACTTATTAAAGATTTAATTTTGGCATCTTCTGGTCTTCTTATTCCTGAAATTGGAGGACCTTCGGTAAAATCATATCAACCAGACGGCATTTGGGAGTCAACGACCTCAGGAAGAGGACAATTAGCTACTTATATACAAGATCATGGTAAATCACTGTATCGCCGGGGGATTTATAATTTTATAAAACGAACTGCACCTCCTCCATCTATGTTGACTTTTGATGGTCCCCCTCGCGACCAATGTGAAATTAGCAGATCAAGAACAAATACCCCACTACAAGCGCTTATTTTATTGAATGACCCTATGATTAACGAGGCAGCCAGAGTATTTGCTGAAAAATTAATCGTTGAAAAGAAGGGGAGTGTGGATGAACTCATCGGCGTGGCATTCAGAAGAATTGTGTGTAGAAAAGCAAAATCAAATGAAGTAAGCGCTCTGGCAGATTTTTATAAAGAGCAATATCAATATTTTATATCCAAAGCGGGGCAAGCGGAAAAGGTTTTAAATCAAGGGGAGTATCCGCACGAGAAATTAAAGGATAAAAATGAAGTGGCTGCTTTAGCTCTTACTATTTTAACCATTTATAATTTGGAAGAATCTATTTCAAAAACCTGATGTAATGTCAAATCCATTTTTCGAAAATCAACAGCATGTTACGCGCAGACACTTTTTAGGTAAATTAAGTGTTGGCCTTGGTAGTGCAGCGTTAGGTACCTTGTTAACAAAAGATTTATTTTCCCCAAAAAAGTCACTGGAAGAATCTATTATGGCTGGGATTCCTCATTTTGCTCCCAAAGCGAAAAGGGTTATCTATCTGTTTCAGAATGGGGCACCTTCTCAATTGGAATCCTTCGATTACAAACCTTTGTTAAATAAAATGGTTGGTCAGGAGCTGCCTGCTTCAATAAGGGGTGCACAGCGATTGACAGGTATGACCTCCGGGCAGGATAAATTTCCGCTGGTGGGTTCCAAATTTGCCTTTAATCAGTACGGTCAAAATGGTACCTGGATTTCTGAAATCTTTCCCAATATTGCAAAAATTGCCGATGATATCTGCGTTATAAAAACATTACATACCGAAGCTATAAATCATGATCCTGCATTAACTTTTTTCCAGTCAGGGGCTCAGCAAGGTAATAGACCTAGTATGGGTGCCTGGTTAAGTTATGGTCTGGGAAACGAAAATTCTAATCTGCCTGCCTATTCAGTATTACTATCCAGGGGAAAAGGTAATGGTCAAGGGGTCTATTCAAAATTATGGACGAATGGTTTTCTCGATAGTGTGCATCAGGGGGTTCAATTTAGTAATAGTGACGAACCTATTTTATACCTGGAAAATCCAGAGGGTGTAGATGCTGTGACCAGAAGAAAAATGCTGGATAAGCTGGCTATGCTGAATGACGAAAATTATAAAGAATTTGGCGATCCTGAAATTCAATCTCGCGTTCAACAGTATGAAATGGCTTACCGTATGCAAACAGCCGTTCCTGAAATGATGGATTTATCAAAAGAACCAGACTATATTGTTAATATGTATGGTGCAGAGTCTATGGTTCCGGGGACTTATGCCGCAAATTGCCTTCTTGCCCGCAGATTATCAGAATCTGGTGTTCGATTCGTGCAATTATATCACCAAGGTTGGGATCAACACGGAAATTTATATAATGAAATGGCAGGGCAAGCAATGGATGTTGACAGAGCTTCCGCAGCGTTGGTGCAAGATTTAAAACAACGCGGTTTATTGGATGAAACCTTAGTCATTTGGGGTGGAGAATTTGGCAGAACCAATTTTTGTCAGGGGAATTTTTCTGAAGATAATTATGGTAGAGATCATCATCCACGTTGTTTTTCCATTTGGATGGCAGGTGGAGGCGTTAAACCGGGTATTTCTTATGGTGAAACGGATGAATTTGGCTACAATATCGTTAAAGATCCAGTCCACGTTCATGATTTTCACGCAACGGTACTGCATCTTCTGGGATTGGATCATGAAAAATTGATTTACAAACATTTAGGACGAAGATTTCGATTAACTGACGTTGCCGGGAAAGTGATTCCTGGTATTATTGCCTGATAAACTTTTATATTTAATTATATGCAGGGATATAAATCCTGGATTAGTAATATCCTCATTGGAGCTAATTTTCTCCTCTTTTTTCTGGCTATTTCAGCGGACAAGATCGTTTTACCGACCTTCCTTTCCTGGACGGGTCATTTTCATCCGCTTTTACTGCATTTGCCTTTAGGTATAGCTAGTTTTTCTATTATTTTATGGTTATTTAAAAAGAAATTTTCAGGAAGTTCATTTTATGAGATTTACGAATTAACTCTATCTCTTTCAGCAGTTTCCAGTGTTTTTACCGCATTATTGGGCTTATTTCTTTCAAAAGGCCAGGATTATGATGCCGTAATGCTCAGAAATCATTTGTGGAGTGGGGTCGCTTTATCTTTCTTTACCTGGTTTTCCTGGTGGGCATTTACAAATCTTGAAAAAGTTAAACCCTTTTGGACGTATTTACAATTCTTTGGATTAGCATTGATGTCTTTTGCCGGCCATGCTGGAGGTTCGTTAACCCACGGTGCTGATTATCTGAATTTCCCAGACAAATCAAAGGTTGATGAAGATGTCCAGGCTGTAATTACCGATTCTACAGCTTATTTCCAGCTGGCGGTCAGACCTATATTAGAGAAAAAATGTGTGTCATGTCATAAAAAAGATAAGGCAAAAGGGGACTTAATCCTTGCATCTAATCCTAATACTACGTCTGATGTTTGGGTCGTAAAACATGCAAATTTCAATGAAATGCTGACAGAAATGGCCCAGCGTATTGATTTACCAATTACAGACAAGGAACACATGCCTCCAAGGGGAAAGGAACCACTGGAGCCTCAGGAAATAGTTATACTAAAAAACTGGATAAATGCGGGAGGAAATACCACAGAGATATTAGCCTCAATACAGCAAAGTCATCCCCTTTTTGTTGACAAACAATTACTCTTGCAATCAAATTCAAAAGAAAAGAAATATACATTCCCTTATCTTTCAGGAAAAAAATTGGCTTCCTTGAATGACGCTTTTACCGTGGTTAAGCAAATAGCCAATGAGTCTCCAGCTTTAAAGGTAGATTTTTTTATAAGGAAATCATTCGACCTGAGTAAGCTAAAAAAATTGAGTGCTGCAAAAGAACAGATAATTCAAATTAATTTAAGTAAAATGCCCCTAAAGGATGAGGATCTTAGCATGATAACGCTGTTTCCAAATCTTGAAAAGCTTTTTTTAAATCAAACTGATATTTCAGATAAGGGAATTCCCAGCTTAAAAAAATTAAATAAAATACGGGTATTAAGTTTGTCTGGAACCGAGATTTCAATAAAATCTGTTCCTGTTTTAGCTAAAATGAAATCTTTGGAGGAAGTTTATCTTTGGCATACCAATATTACAGAATCAGAATATCAGGACATTGTAAAGAAGTATAAAAACATTAAATGGTATTTTGGATTTTCACCAAGTTCAACGGATATTTTACCTCTGAATGGCCCGATACTCGAAAATAAATCATTGGTTTTACAGGAAAATGATAGTATTAGGTTTAAAAAATCGATACCAGGTGCCATTATTCGGTATACCGATGACGGCAGCGAACCCGATTCTTTATCTAGTCCAATATATTCGCATCCTCTTGTTTTTTCCAAACCAGTTACTCTTTCAGTCAAAATCTTTAAACCTGGCTGGATTTCAAGCCCTACCTATACTTTTTCCTTCTTTAAAGCAGGATTAAAACCTGATAGTACCCGATGGTTGACCAGCCCTGAACCTGAGTATTTAGGGGCTGGAGTTCAGAGTCTGACAGATAATAGTCTGGGTAAAATAGATCAATTCAGGGCAGGAAATTGGCTGGGTTATAAGAATAACCAAATGGAGACATTATTCAGATTTAAGCCTGGAGATGCCGCTGCTATCCGTTTTGTTTCTGTTCATTATGGAATAAATGTTCAAAGCTATATTCTTGCTCCTCAGTATGTTGAACTGTGGGGTGGGGATAGTGAAAAGAGTATGAAGTTAATTAAAAAGGAGGTTCTCCCCATTTTAGTGAAGGAAAAATTAAACGAAGTTGGGACAAGTGCCGTTATATTGGAGGTGAAAAAACCAACCAGATATTTCAAAGTGATTGTCAAAAATGTGGATAAATTACCAGTATTCCACCCAGGTAAGGGAGACAGAGGTTGGGTATTTATTGATGAGGTTTTCTTTAGTAAGTAAAATTAAAATATAGTCTAATGTCTGATTTTTTGCATTTGCATTGTCATTCTCAGTATTCATTATTAGATGGTGCATCTCCTATTTCTGATATGATGGACAAAGCGCTGCAGGACGGGCAGTTGGGCGTTGCCCTTACTGATCATGGTAATATGTTTGGCGCTTTTAAATTTGTGTCTGAGGCAAAAAAGAGAAAAATAAAGCCCATTATTGGCTGCGAATTTTATTTGGTTAAGGATAGACACAGACGAGCTTTTTCAAGGGCAAAAGGAGAACAAGATGATCGTTATCATCAATTGCTATTAGCTAAAAACAAAGTTGGATACGAAAATTTATCTAAACTCTGTTCCTTAGGTTTTATTGAGGGTTTATATGGAAAATTTCCCAGAATTGATAAGGAGTTGTTACTGCAATATCATGAGGGATTGATTGCAACGAGTTGTTGCATTGGTGCTGAAATTCCTCAGGCTATTCTAAAGGGAAATCTGGAGGATGCGGAAGATAAGCTTAAATGGTGGATTGATCTCTTTGGGGATGACTTTTATATAGAAATTCAGCGACACCGGGGCATGGAGAATATCGATGGTTCCGGCGTTAGTCAGGAAGATGTAAATCAGGTTTTACTCACCTTTGCCAAAAAATATAACCTTAAGGTCATTGCGACAAATGACTCCCATTATATAAACGAAGAGGACTATTTGCCTCACGATATTTTGCTTTGTATAAATACAAATAGCTTTATTTCAGACGCTGATAGATTTCAATTTCCTTCTTCCGATTTTTACTTTAAGACGAAGGCAGAAATGCAAACACTTTTTAAGGATGTACCCTTTTCCTTAGAAAATACGATGGAAGTCTTTGAGAAGGTGGATACATTAGACCTCGCAAGAGATGTTTTGTTACCTGCTTTTCCAATGCCTCCCGAATTTACTGATCAGGACAGTTATTTGAGGCATTTGACGTATGAGGGAGCTAAAAAAAGGTATCCGGAGTTGTCTGCTGCGCTTTGTGAAAGAATTGATTTTGAGCTGAAGGTTATTCAAAATTCTGGTTATCCCGGTTATTTTTTAATTGTTCAGGATTTCACCTCTGCTGCCCGAAAAATGAATGTAGCAGTAGGTCCTGGTAGAGGTAGTGCCGCAGGTTCTGTTGTGGCTTATTGTACAGGTATAACAAATATAGATCCAATTAAATACGATCTACTATTCGAACGTTTTTTGAATCCTGAAAGGGTTTCTCTTCCTGATATTGATATTGACTTTGACGATGAAGGTAGACAGAAAGTTTTAGACTATGTGATTGATAAGTATGGTAAGAATAAAGTAGCTCAAATTGTTACCTATGGAACAATGGCTGCAAAATTATCCCTTCGAGATGTAGGTAGAGTGATGCAGATTCCTCTTCCTGAGGTAGATAAGGTGACTAAAACTTTTCCAAATGCCTTGAATGCTACCTTGTCAAAAGTTCTGGAAGAAAAAGATATCAATGCTAAACTTAAAGGCGATTTAAGAAATGAGGAGGTTGAAAAGGCATACCAATTCAGAGATCTGTCAAAAGGTGACGATGAAATAGGGAAAATGATTCGCACGGCTAAACGATTAGAAGGGTCAGTGCGAAATACAGGTATTCATGCTTGTGGTGTGGTGATTACACCAGATGAGATCACGAAGTATGTTCCCGTGAAAGTCGATAAGGATAGTGGAATGTTGGTCACGCAGTTTGATAATAGCGTGGCAGAGTCTGCAGGGTTACTAAAAATGGACTTTCTGGGTCTAAAAACACTCACTATCATTAAAAATGCTGTCAAAATGGTTAATCTGAATCATGGTATTGATTTAGATATGGACAGTATTCCATTGACAGACGAAAAGACATTCAAGCTTTTTCAAAATGGTGAAACGGTAGGTATTTTTCAATATGAAAGTCCGGGAATGCAAAAATATTTGAAAGAGTTAGTACCCACGACTTTTGAAGATCTCATAGCTATGAATGCCTTGTATAGACCCGGGCCTATTAGCTACATTCCTAATTTTGTAAGCAGAAAACATGGTAGAGAAAAGATAACGTATGATCTTCCCATCATGGAAGAAATATTAAAGGATACCTACGGAATTACCGTTTATCAGGAGCAAGTTATGTTGTTGTCCCAAAAATTAGCATCTTTTACAAAGGGTGAGGCTGATGTATTACGAAAGGCAATGGGGAAAAAGCAAAAATCAGTCCTTGATGCTATGTTGCCTAAGTTTCTGAGCGGAGGGAAAGAAAATGGTCATCCCGAGCTGGTTTTATTGAAAATTTGGGGCGATTGGGAGGCTTTTGCTTCTTATGCTTTCAATAAATCGCATTCT
Organism: Bacteroidota bacterium; assembly: GCA_014190515.1. Classification (GTDB taxonomy): domain Bacteria; phylum Bacteroidota; class Bacteroidia; order Chitinophagales; family Saprospiraceae; genus BJGN01. The sequence goes on along the minus strand of BJGN01000009.1, from coordinate 27,475 downwards.
ACTTGTTACGCTTTTGTTGCTTTTCAAACAGCATATCTGAAAGCACATTTTCCGGCAGAATTTATGGCAGCCGTTCTTACTAATAACAAAGGAAATATTTCTGATGTTACCTTCTTTTTACAAGAATGCAGAAGAATGGGTCAGCCTGTTTTAGGCCCAAATATTAATGAAAGTGGCGCAGATTTTACAGCAAATAAAAATGGTGCCGTTCGTTTCGGATTAGTCGCTCTGAAAGGAGTGGGAGAGGGGCCGGTGGAAGAAATTCTTACTGCCAGATCAAAGGAAGGTCCGTTTACTGATTTTTTCGATTTTATGAGAAGGATGACTTCACAGTCTGTTGGAAAAAGAGTCGTGGAAAGTTTAGTCTTATCAGGTGCTTTCGATGATTGTAACGAAGCCTTTAGATCTCAATATTTTGCTCCCTCCGATAAGTATGAATCTCTTATTGAACATGCAACCCGTTATGGACAAGCTATAAGACAAGGAGCTGCCGGAGGTGGACTATCCTTGTTTTCAGATACAGAGGAAATCATGATTCCTGAACCTGTATTTCCTCCCGTGTCAGATTGGAATCTTTTGGAAAAATTAAGACGGGAAGAAGAGGTTACTGGTTTCTTTATAAGCGGGCACCCCTTAGATGATTATCACTATGAAATAAAGCAATTTACTACCTGTTCCCTCGATTCTTTAGCCAATCATCAGCAAAGACCCTTTGTTTTGTTAGCTGGATTGGTATCAAAAGTTACTCACAAGGTGTCTAAAAATGGAAATGGTTGGGGCGTATTTGAAGTGAGTGACTTTACTGGAATGTTTGAGTTTAGATTGTTTGGAACGGAATACCAACAGTTTAAGTTCCTTTTGGATGAAGGTATGACTGTATTTCTAAAGGGTAAATTTCAAGCAGGATGGCGTGATCAGGGAATGGAATTTAAATTATTAGAAGTAACTCTTTTAGAAGATATTGCTTCTAAGTTGACCAAAAATGTGACACTTCGTCTTCCCCTGGAGGGAATTAATACTTCCCTTATAAACGATTTAGAACTCCTAATTAAAAATGAAAAAGGAGCCCATACTATTAAAATTGACGTTATTGATAGGTCAACTAAAAGTAAAGTCTCCTTTTCTATGAAAGATAAAAAGATACACGCAAATACTCAATTGATTAGAAAACTAGAAAAAATGGGTATTGAGTGTATTCTGAATATTACATAAATTTCAATGCTTTGACAAAGTAGGTTAAAACAAAGGGTAAGGCCAACCAAAACCATTCGTCGGCATAAGCCAAAAGAGCAATCATTCCAGCAAGAGAAACCAGGAATATTACCCAATCACTTTTAGTTGTATCTTTAACAGTTTCCATGTTTTTATTTTTTATTGTAAAGGTAAAACGAAATAGGGAAAATACCAATGGTTTTTTAAACAATGGTTTCCTGTTCAGGGCCCAATTCTCCTTCCCATTTGCTTATAACAGTGGTAGCTAGTGCGTTACCTATAACATTTGTCCCGGATCGAAACATGTCACAAAAATGGTCAATAGGTAGAATTAAGGCAATACCTTCAGGTGGAATGTTGAACATAGATAAGGTAGCGGTGATAACAACCAATGAGGCTCTGGGTACGCCAGCAATACCTTTACTGGTTAGCATGAGTACCAGTAACATCGTAATTTGTGTTCCAACGTCCAATTGAATACCATAAGCCTGAGCTATTGCAATACTGGCAAAGGTCATGTACATCATGCTCCCATCCAAATTGAACGAGTATCCTAAAGGAAGAATAAAGGAAACAATTTTATCCTTACATCCAAATTTTTCAAGTTCCTCTGTTAGTTTTGGGAACACCGCTTCACTACTTGTAGTGCTGAAAGCGATGATAATAGGTTGAATAATTCTTTTGAGGAGTCCTGGTAGACGATCTCCCAGGAAGATTTTTCCGAAAACAAGTAATACAATCCATAATACAGCTATACCAATGAGAAAAAATCCCATGTATTTTCCATAAAAATAAAATATACCTAAGCCTTTGGTGGCAATAACGGCTGCAATAGCACCAAAAACACCGAGAGGAGCCACATTCATTACATATCCGACCATTTTTAAGATAGCATGTGCCACCGCATCCAAACCCTTTACTATGACCTTACCATTTTCACCTAATCCAGCAGTAGCTACACCAAAGAGAATGGAGAATATAACAATTTGCAATATTTCGTTTTGTGCTAAGGCTTCGAAAATACTTCTTGGAAAAAGATGTACTACAAAATTCTCTAAGGAAAAAACTTGGGTTTTACTTAAAACATCTGCAGCAGCACTGGCATCTGCATTGTCTAAATCTATGCCAACCCCAGGTTTTAGTATGTTTACTAAGATCATTCCAATCATTAAACTCATAAGGGAAGCAGAAATAAACCATAACATGGCTTTGCCTCCAATACGTCCAACAGTCTTTAAATCACCTAATTTTGCAATGCCAACAACAAGGGTGGAAAATACAAGTGGAGCGATAATCATTTGTACCAAAAGCAAAAATATCTTGGTTAAAATTTTAATGCGTTCAGCGAATATCGCAATAAATTCAGGGGAAGATTGAGTGTGGACGGTATATCCTAAAAGGACACCTGCTACCATGGCTATGATAATGTATAGCGTAAGATTATTAGCTTTTTTCACGTTTTATTAATTTTTCTAAATATAAGCAATACTCGGTTAAATAATAGGGGTTGGAATAATTTTTTGGTCTAACAAAAAGGCATGTAAGTCTTCAGGTGTGGTAAAATGGACAGCGTCCATACCCGCTTTTATGGAGGCGTCTACATTCCTAATATTGTCATCAATGAAAAGAGCTTCTTCCGGATTAATATCAAATCTTTCAAAAAGCAATTCATATATCTTGGGATCTGGCTTTGCCAGTTCCTCTCTTCCAGATACTAATATACCCTCAAACCAGTCAAGGAAAGGAAATTTATCCCAGGCTATAGGCCATGTTTCAGAGGACCAGTTAGTCAGGGCATAAAGTTTGTATTTTTTTTGTTTTACTAAATAGTCCAAAATTTTCACGGTTACTTCAATCGAACCATTTAGCATTTTCTCCCATTGTCCGTAAAAAGCCGCAATTTCCTTATCCCAAAGAGGATGATTTTCAATCAGACTATCCGTTGCTTCTTTTAAACTCCTGCCAGCGTCTTGTTTCTCATTCCATTCGGGGGTACAAATTTTTGCTAAGAATAGCTCCATTGCTTCGTCGTCATTAAATATTTCCCGGTAAAGATATCTTGGGTTCCAATCAATTAGCACACCACCTAAGTCAAATACGATGGTGGTTAGATTTTCCCTGTTAGTTTGCATGGTATTGAAATTTAACACCACAATGTACTAAAAAATACAGTAAAACGGCAGCGTAGAAGGGTTCAACTTGTAATGATTTAATAAAAGATCATTCTACTATACCTGATTTTTTAATAATTCTGCAATGGTATTTTCCATTTCTGCAATGGTATTTTCCTTTTCTGCAATGGTATTTTCCTTTTCTGCAATAGTATTATCCATTTTTGCAATGGTATTATCCTTTTCTGCAATGGTGCTGTCTTTTAATTTAAGTTCCTCTTCTTTTACTTTAAGGTTTTTAAAATATTTCTTTTCACTGTCCCGGTATCCAGCATAAATTGATCGCCACGCTTCTTGTTCAATTTCGAAAAGCTTTTTTTGTTTAGGATCTATGCCTGTATAATGAAGAATGTCAGTGACAATTTTTAAATCATCACTATCTATTTTATGAGTAAATTCCTTTACAAATTTTTTATCGTCTATAAAATTTGATTGTTCAAAAAGACTAAGTAATTTATCGAGTCTTGACTGAAATTTGCCTGAAATCCTATTAACTTGAACAATAAAACTATCATGAGTTAATTTCTCAATGAATTCACTTTTTTTACTAATTATTTTTTTTGACAAAAGATCTTTGTAATTTCTTTCGATTTTTACACAAGCCGTCTCTATTTCTGGTAAGTTAAAGCCTAAAATATAAATGGGAATAATTGGTAAAATTAACCTTTCTCCATTTAATGTATCTTCCTTTTTATAATTTTCAGCCAAATAGTTTCTAAATCTCATCAAGTCAACATGATTTCTGGCTTTTTGAATTTCAATGATCACTTTTATATATTCTCCACTTTTCGTTTTTATAGTCGCAATAAAATCTAAGCGAAAGAATGACAAATTGGCTAATTTATTTTTATAAGTAAATTCTTGAGGCTTAAAATCTATGGTATCAATAGGTTGATCTATTAGTGTTCCGATAAAGAATTTAGCTACTTTATCGTTTTCCATCATTCTTTTGAATACTAGATCGTAAATGGGGTTCGCTATGATCATAATTTTAGGTACTTATATTTTTTTTCAAAGATACACCTTAATCAAGCAATAAATTTTGACTAAAATCGGACAGATCACACGCAAAAATATCTGTTTATATCTCTACTTTTCGAAAAAATACTTACTTCTCCCTGCATAATAAAGCTGATCTGTTAGTCTTAAAATACTGGTTAAAATCAAGGGAATCATTGCTATATGAAATTCCTGTGGCAGTATTTTCCATCCTGTGAGAACAGTAAGATTCAAGGTTAATAGTAAAAAGAGAAGATATTTTCCTTTTTTTCCTAAATATAAATTTAAAATTACAAGTATGTATAAAGGATTGGCCCAAAGCAAGTTCATGTTTTTATGGGTGACAAAGTGATCTGTTCCCACCCACATAAAAACAAAAAGAATACCTGAGATTGAAATCAGGCTAAAAAAGACAGTGTCAAAAATTTTAGTCCATCGCTTTGTATAGTAAAAGGTTAGTATCAGTGCTATAAAAAAGAGTAGGCAACTTACTAATATAGGACTTAGAAGGAATGAGTCAGAGGGTTGTGGCTGATTTTGAAATAAGATATTGATTTTATTTTTAGCAAGAGGTTGACCACCCAGAGAGGCATTTTCTAAGTGCTTTTCTAAATAATCGGGAAGAAACATTTCATCTCTAAACGTTGCTATCGCGTCGGCTGGTAAACCAAGAATCAGATAAAAACCAACATTTATCCATGAATTTTGACCTACATATTCCGCTAAAAAATGACGAAATGGAGCTTTTTTTACTAAACTGGTATCTGGATAATTTGCTTGAAATTTATTTTCCAGTATATCTCTGATTCGAGTGGCACAATTATCGAAGAAAAAATCATAAGGATATTCCCGATTTTCAGGAAGATAATTGACAGATAAATAATTTATTATTTCTAGTCTTTCTTTTTCATTGAGGTTTATTTCTAATTCCCTACACTGTCTGTTTTCTTCAATATAGGCATTTAAAAAAGCATCAAATCTTTGGATACCCAGTTGATAAGGTAATTTTCCTCGAATAAATTTCACATAGAACCCAGGTGTATTAAAATCAAACAATCCATAATTGAATACTAAATCCTGCCCAGAAAGAGTATCCTTAATTCTAATGGCGCTATGACCAAACTGGGCATATAAATCTTCCCCAGGGGAAGATGTTAACAAACTAACTTTAGTATGTTCTGAAAGGTATAAGGGAACCCCCATTTGACAAATTAATGGCACAGGTTTGCAAATTAAAAGCAATAAAACGGGCAATAATTTTAAGAATAAGGAAAAATGGCTGTCAGGCTTCATTTTTAATTTGTATGCGTGAAAATAAAATAATACTTACAACGAAAATGACGCTTAAAAACAAAATGCTAAAGCGCATACTTCCCGTAAGTTGATTTAAAAATCCAAAGATAAAAGTTCCTAAAATAATGGCTGACTTTTCCAATATATCATATAAGCTAAAATAGGAAGTATTATCTTCTGTTTGTTTTGGTATTAATTTAGCGTAGGTTGAGCGGGAGAGTGATTGAACAGCACCCATGACAAATCCAACAGCGGCGGCTAAAAAATAAAAATGAATTTTTATGTAGGTCATATAAGCGACCATGCATACGATGGTCCAAATAAATAAAATAAACATTAATGTTATTTTATTTCCCCATTTCGTAGAACATAGGGAGGCAACGTATGCGCCAACAATACCCAAAAGTTGTATGCATAGAATGACTATAATTAACTCAGATGTTTCAAAATGAAGTTCTTTTTCAGCAAAAGTGGCGGCCATGTATAAAATGGTTTGAACGCCCGCACTGTAGGTGAAAAAAGAAAATAAAAATTTGTATAATTCAGGATATTGCTTGGAGGATTTCCAAACTTTTAAAAATTCGATTATTCCATTTTTAAAAGTATTTTCATAAGATGTACGGCGGTTACTGTTTGGTAATTTTGATAAAGATTGTAGGGAAAAAATGAGCCACCAGCCCCCAACTATTACAAAGGATAATCTTACGGGAAGGGTAGTGCCTTCGTCCATACCAAAGTAACCAGGTTTTTGAATCATTATCAAACAGAAGCTCAATAGAATAAGACTACCTAAAAAGCCTAAGGAAAAACCTTTAGCACTTACTCTGTCATATTGGTCGGGACTGGCAATTTCAGGAAGAAAAGCATTGTAAAAAACTAATCCGCCCGCAAAACCGATGAGACCTAATAAAAATAAGAGGATTCCTAATGCAATTTGTTCCATGCCTTGAAAAAAGAATAATCCTATACAGGAGAAAGATCCAAGGAGCGTAAAAAACAATAAGAACTGCTTTTTTCTGCCACTATAATCAGCCATTCCTGAAAGAATGGGAGATGCCAGGGTAAGAATAATATAAGCTAGCGTTATAGTGAAAGCATATAGTGCACTGTTTGACATCTGTAAACCAAATACTTCTATTACATCATTAGTAATGGCCAGATAATAAGCTGGGAAAATAGCAGTGGTGATAACTAAGGCAAAGGCAGAGTTAGCCCAATCATAAAATGCCCAGGCACGGATAACCTTCGGGTCATTGATTTTAAAGGTATCCAATACGGGATGATTCATAATTTTTCGAAGTTAATTTAGGAATATTAACAAGATAGGGAATTAATTGTATTTTGTGCAACCTTGAGAAAATTGATTCCTTATTGAGCCCTACTATGAAATTTGGTATATTATCCCAGTACCCAAAAGTGTACTCCACAAACACCCTCGTTCAGGCTTGTCTTAAAAATAAGATAGCCTTCGAAATTTTGAACTATAATAAAACAGATATATCATTTGAAAATGGTGTCCCCTTTGTCTATCATCTTGGAAAAAAAATATCTGACGTTGATGCCATTATTCCCAGAATTGCCTCTTCGGCTACCCACCTGGGTGCCCGGTTGATACGGCAGTTCAGTATTCTTGGTATTCCCAGCACTATTGACGCTGTTCCTTTGACTAAAGTGAGAGATAAGTTGGTTGTTCATCAACTCCTTATCAATGAAGGTATTCCAATGCCAAATACCTATTTTCCAGTAGAGGAATCTGATCCGGATGTTTGGGGTTATAAACCTGGAAATTACCCAATGATTGTTAAAATGCTTCATGGAAACCGAGGGGCTGGTGTTATCCTGGCAGAATCTCAGGCCGCTCTGAAATCAGTACTCGATGCTTTTCAACGATTAAAAGAACCAGTCATTGTTCAGGAATTTATTAAAGAAGCTAAAGGCAGAGATATTAGGGCTTTCGTTGTAAATGGTGAAATTGTGGCCGCGATGGAGCGTTGCGCAAAATCTAATGATTTCAGATCTAATTTACACCAGGGCGGCCATGCCGTACCCATTGAATTAACGGATCTAGAAAAAGATTTGATCCTTAGAACAGCACAGATTTGTGAACTTGATGTTACTGGTATTGATTTATTGAGAAGCGAAAAAGGTCCTTTAATTCTAGAGGTTAATGGATCTCCGGGGCTTGAGGGTATTGAAACGGTCTCAGGTATTGATGTGGCAGGGAAAATAATTCAATACTTAGAAGAAAAAGTACACCGTTTAAAGGGAAATACCCTGTAGAATTCTACCACCTTAAAGGATGAAATTTAAATTCTCCCATGGTGTTTAATTCCATAGCTGGTGCGGGTATCTTGATAAAATTTATAGCCTTGAACACGGTTCTTAACAATTTACTTTTGGTCGGTATCATTTCTGTATTTATGTCTATCGACAGATAAAATTGCTTGTATCTCGGCAATCCAATGGAAGTTATTCTTCCTTGTTTATCATGGTAATTATTGTAAGCGGCACCATATATATTTTCTCCTCCAAAACCAAAAGATAGACACAAACTGCGAAGTATGTTCTTTTTTTCTCTGTCCATAAAGAAGGAAGCGGGAGAAATACTGGTCCAAATAGTCATCGCATTATAATCCTTGAAGGCATATTCCCAAAAGTATCGTCCGTAATGGCCCTCTGCCGCATATTGCTGTGAGCCGAAAAATGCAGGATCATTGGTGGCTATGGGAGTAGTAGTGTATTTGGGTCGGGTCGAGGACCATTTTAAGGCTATTCTTTGCTCTTTCCAGGCCAATTGCTGAGAGGTAAACAGCGTTGTGCCAAAGGTATTAAACCCTGCGTCAAATAGTGAATATCCCCATCCTTCTGAAAATCCATCCATTATTTCTAAGGTGTTCATCAGCGCTATGCTTATTCCCGTTCCAATAAAAACGGCTTTTTTATCGGAGATCCCCGTCCATTCAAACGCATTATATCCCATTTTTGCAGACTGATAAGCGGAAAATGCGTGTCCATATTTATCCACTTGTTCCCATAGTATCCAATCGTCTTTCAGGTGAAATTTCACTCGGGGATAATCCTTATACCACAATTCATTGAATGCTAAGGTAGTTCCTATATAAGCGACGGCAGAAGCAGCCGAGAGCGTGTTAAGCCTGATTTCATTCAGCGTGTCGGCTACTTTCCAAAAATCGACAAAATGCTTGTTTTGACAATATATAGGATTCGTAGTGAGGACCATATAAAAAACTAAAAAAAGAGTATATTTTGACAATGTCACGGCAATAATTTATTTTAAAATTTCATTTTCAATATGTAAATTTTTGTAATCCTCGGGGGTGTCAACATCTATCCTGCCGTCTTCACATAAAACGGTATTTTCATGGTTGAGGACTCCTTTTTCTATTAGGTTTTTCGCCCCCTTTTCACCTTTTAGCGCCAATAATTCAGGAAAATACTCTTTCTTAAATACGGCGGGTACGCCATATGTGTTACTATATTTGGTACATACCATTAAATATTTTGAAGATCTCATTTTGTGGAGCAGGGAAGAAATATGTTCTGTGTTTATTTTAGGCTGATCTGCAAGTAATATGAGAACCATGTTTATCTGTGAAAAATGAGATAATAGGTAGGTTAATCCACATTGAATACTGGAACTCATTCCATTTTCATAAGCTTCATTTAAGACAAAGGGAATTTTATGGGTGTTACAGTGAGCCGACATTTGGTCAAAATAATGACCTAAAACAGTTATAATGTTTTTAGGATGAACGCTTTGAGCTAAGTTGTAAGTATTTAGAAGAAAAGAATGGCCTTGATAGGTTAACAGCGCCTTTGGTTCGCCCATTCTGCTAGCTTTACCTGCTGCAAGGATAATGATACCAAGCTGTTCGTCTTTCTCCATATTTATTTTTTCAATGGGTTTAGCCGCTGGTAATTTTTCATAAGTGGCAGGACCTCCTCAATGGGAAGCTCTGGAATCACTTTATTTCCTTTAGACATTGTTTTTCCAGCAAATAATGAATTAATAATAGACTCTTCTGTTGCTTCAATCACAGCTAAAAACAGGGGACTCATTGCTTCATTTTCCAATAATTCACCTTTTCCTGTTGAAAAGGCGATAACATAATCGCCAGAACCATTGGAGGCAATACCACCTGTTCTTGCAAGTCCGAAAATAGCCCTTTTTGCTAATCTTTCCAGGTTTCTTGCATCTATTGGGGCATCAGTTGCAACGACAATCATGCACGAGCCATCACTTTTTGTTAAGGCATCTTGCAGATAATATTTGCCCAGTTCCTGTCCAATGGGAACACCAGAAATAGTGAGGACACCACCAAAATTGGTTTGAGAAAGAACCCCCACAGTGTAGCCACCTAATGAAGAGGGTAGCTGTCGTGATGCCGTACCTATGCCGCCTTTGTAACCAAAACATACCGTCCCTGTTCCCGCACCAACGTTTCCCTCCAGAATGGTTTTATCATCGGCTTTGTTTATGGCGTCCAGGAAATGCGAAATTTGTAAATGTCTTCCCCGAATATCATTTAAATTGCCATCATTCGTTTCTCCTACAACCGCATTGACTGAACCAATATTTTCATTGCCAGTTTGTTGGATGGTATGGGTAATGATAGCTTCAATGCCCGTTGATACCTGTAAGGTATTGGTTAATAAAATGGGAGATTCAATATTCCCCAGCTCTTTAACCTGTGAATAGCCAGCTAATTTTCCAAATCCATTGGCGATATAAATAGCTGCAGGTACTTTATCTTGAAAAATATTGCCTCCATGCGGTAGCACGGAAGTTACACCCGTATGAATTTGCTGACCGTTGTCAAAGGTTACATGGCCAACCAAAACCCCGGAAACATCTTGAATAGCATTTTTAGGCCCGGTAGGTAAAATGCCAAAGGGTATGCCGTATTCTCTGGGTCTTAGTTTTTGGGCTTCCATAATATTCACAAATAAAAAGGTTATTAAAACAAGCATCGTTATCCAAATCGCCCCTTTTGACATGACTAAAAAGTGTTTAGGTTAAAATTTATTTGCCAAAGTAAACCATTTTTCTACTTATTTACGTTATTAGTGTTAAACAAATAAAACATGAAAATCAGTCATTTTTTGTATTCAATTATTTTTTTCGTTGCTGTAACTACTAATGTTGAGGGTCAAAACCTTAAGAGTATTCTGGAGAAGGCTAAATCTGGACTTGGAAAAACAACGGGTGTCCCTTTGACAAATCAGGAAGTTGGTAACGCCTTAAAGGAAGCGCTTGAGCTCGGTGTGGGAGAGGCTGTTAAAAATTTATCAGCAACAGATGGTTATCATGCAAGTATATATAAAATTCTATTGCCTGCAGAAGCTAAAAAAGTGACAGATAAACTTAAAAATATCCCTGGTTTCAATAAAGTGGAAGCTGAACTGGTTCTACGTCTCAATAGAGCGGCTGAGTTAGCAGCAAAGGAGGCTGGTCCCATTTTTATACAAGCTATTAAGGAGCTTTCTTTTCAAGATGCCATTGGTTTGTTAAAGGGAAATGAAGACGCCGCAACCAGGTTTCTTGAGTCTAAAACAGATACCGCCTTGACAGCAAAATTTTTACCTGTAATCGCAAAAGCGCTCGATGAAGTAAATGCAAGAACCTATTGGAGAGATGCCGTTAATGCCTACAATAAGATACCTCTAATTCAGAAAGTTAATCCTGAACTAGATAAATATGTTACCGAAAAATCTATCGATGGCATGTTTTCTCTCATTCAAGTGAAAGAAAAAAAGATTCGCACCGATGTGTCTGCCAGAACTTCTGATCTGTTAAAAAAAGTTTTTGGAAGTCAGCAAAAAAAGTAACTATGAAGGAAATTTCATCGAAATTGGCTGCGCTAAGAGAAGATTATACATCACATACGCTCGACGAATCAGGCACAGAAGATAATCCGATAAAGCAGTTTTCTATTTGGTTCGAGGAAACCTTACTTGCTATGGTTCCAGAACCTAATGCTATGGTTCTGGCCACCGTCCAACCTTCGGGAAGGCCTGCCGCAAGAGTTGTGCTTTTAAAAGGATTATCCGCTGACGGATTCGAATTTTTCACCAATTACGAAAGTGCCAAAGGCTTAGATATGGCTGAAAATCCTTTTGTTTCTGTTGTCTTTAATTGGCTTCCATTGCAAAGGCAGGTTAGAATAGAGGGGAAAATCGAGAAATTGAGCGAAGCTTCAAATGACGGCTATTTTTCCCAGAGACCATATATGAGCCAATTGGGTGCCATAGCTTCTCCTCAATCTAGGAAAGTACCCAATAGGAAATTTTTGGAGAAAAAATTTGATGAGTTAAAGGAAAAATACCCGGAAGGTACTGATGTTCCACGACCCGTTACTTGGGGCGGATATGTTATTGCGCCTGATAAAATAGAATTTTGGCAAGGCCGACGTAGTAGATTACACGATAGAATAGTGTATCGCAAAGAAAATAACGAGTGGATTAAGGAGCGTTTAGCTCCTTAATCTACCCATTAAATTAACAAAAATGATCGAAAGCCATTTTTAAATTGTCAGCTATAAGATTTGCTGACCTGCCTTCTATATGGTGCCTTTCTAAAAAATGTACTAATTTCCCATCTTTGAATAAAGCAATAGACGGAGAAGAAGGAGGGTAGGGAAGTAAAAATTCCCTCGCAGTTGAAACAGCATCACCGTCAACACCGGCAAAAACCGTCGCAAGGATATCTGGTCTTTTAGCATTCTGAGCGGCCATTCTTGCTCCTGGTCTGGCGTTAGCTGCAGCACAGCCACAAACTGAATTTACGACGAGCAATACAGTACCTTCGTTTTTTTCAAGTAACTCGGTAACCTGTTCAGGTGTAGTTAAACCTATAAAGCCATTGCGGGTTAATTCCTCTGACATGGGACGAACTAATTCTGCTGGATACATTGTTTTTATTTTTTTGTGATAAAATTCTAATAGCAAATGTAGGTTAAAAACAGTATTTTGTTGCTTTGTGTTTTAATTGTGAAAAAAAAATTACTGATATCTCATTATGAAGTATTTTAGTAAGTATAATTTTACTTTTCTTTTAGTCATTTATTTATTTCTATCTGAGAATATTAATGGGCAAGCCTTTTTAGAAGGCTCCTGGAAAGGAAAATATACTTATGGTATCCAAAATGAATTTGGTTATCCATTTGAAATTTTTCTTCATATCAATGGACGAAAAATAACAGGAAGAAGTTATCTGGTAACCCCAGATAAAAGAAAAGTGGAAATGGATATTAGCGGGTATCTTTTTCAGGATCTTTCCTTTATTATTGAAGAAACAGCAATTATTAAATCACCAGAAACTTCAGAAAATTCGTTCTTCAGAAAATACCAACTTCGGTTTAAAGGGGATATTTGGACAAAAAATCTGGAGGGTTACTGGCAAGAAATTATTGATAATAATTTTGATAGAACGAGAAAAATGGGGAGAGTCTTACTGACCAAAGAAAAAGAAAATAAAGCATAAGGTTTTTAAAACCAACCGTGCTTTTCCCAATCCTCTGCTGTATCAATGTCGGTAAGTGTTTTGAGTAAGTGATAAGTCTTATTATTCATATTTATCCGTTGAATAGTTTCACTCAATACGGTATCTACACTCCAGGTCATGTTATTGAACAGAAAATCATTGTTTTCTTTCATGCCAATTAAATAATAGCCACCGTCATCGGAAGGGCCCAATATCACGTCAGTATTTTCCAAAAAGAGAATGGATTCCTCTAGTAAATCGGTTGACAAATGAGGAATATCGGTTCCAATTAATCTGACGGAAGAGTGAATTGGTAAAAGTTCATTAAACGTAGCTTTCATTCTAAGGCCTAAATCGGTAACAGAATGTTGCTTTCTTTTTATAAAAAAATCATCCTCCCATAGATCTGGTTCTGAGGGAATGTATTCGCTGTAATAGACATAACATTTTCCAGAAAAGCCAAGACAAACATTTCTCACCCGTTCACACAATGCCAAATAAATAGACAAAGCTTTGTCCTCCCCTAAAGAAGATGCCAGGCGGGTTTTGACATGACCGCGCCTGGCATTTTTAACAAATAAAACGAGAGCGTTTGACTTAAGCATAGGTGTCAAACTACATTAAGGGCGTTATTTTTCAACAGTAAAGAGCTCTTCTTCTTTTACAACAATAACTTTATCTCCCTGCTTTAACTTTTTAAATATCAATGAATAAGGAGCTGATACCACTTTGTCACCCTTTTTTAGACCAGTTAGGATTTCTATGTAAGAGTCATCTTGAATACCCGTTTTGACCTCTATCATTTGAATGGTATCTCCTTTTTCATAGACAAATACGACTTCGCGTAATTCATCTATTTTTTTGTTGGACGCTACACCATCTGTTTCTGATTTCGCTTCCTTTTTAACAAGACCTTCCTTTTCACGGGTAGTTACAGATTGAATGGGAACGGTGAGAATATTTTCTTTAATAGTTGTTTTAATTTCAACGGCCGCAGACATTCCAGGACGGAAAGGATATTTTCGTTGAGCGGTGACTAAATCGGCATAAGACTGAGGATCAATTTTAATTCTCACTTCAAAATTCGTTACCTGATCAGTTGCCAGGGCAGCACCACCCAATGATGCTGAATTTTTAGATGAATTAGCAATTTGACTTACCCGACCCACAAATTTTCTACCTAGATAAGCATCGACTTCTACAGAAACTTCGTCGTTTAATTTTACTCTGGGAATATCGTTTTCACTTACATCGACCCTTACCTCCATGGCATTTAGGTTAGCAATGCGCATAATTTCAGTACCTGCCATTTGAATAGTACCTACAACCCTTTCCCCCTTTTCAATATTCAATAAAGAAATAATGCCACTTTCTGGTGCAAGGATAGTTGTTCTGTTTAGACTGGTCCTTAATTCTTTTAAACTTGCTTCTGCACTAGCCACTGAGTAGTCAGCACCTCTGGCGGCATCTTGAGAAGATCTGATACCTGCATCAGCTGCGCGCAGGTTAGCTTCCAAAGATTTTAGATTAGACTGTGAGGCTTGAAAATCTGCATTGGAAATAACACCATCCTTAAAAAGTTTTTCATTTCTTTTATGAATTTCACGGGCATTATCCAATTGTGCAATAATTTGCTCTTTCTGTGCTTTGATATTTTCAATTTGAGAACGACTGTTGGCTGCCTGAGCCTTTGAACTATTAACAAAGGCAATACCACGTTCAACTTGCGAAACGTAAGCATCTGGATTGATTTTGGCAAGAACCTGTCCCTGAACTACAGAATCTCCCTCTTGAACATAAAGTTCAACGACTTCACCTGAAACATCGGAACTTATTTTTACCTCAACAATAGGGAATATTCGACCACTAGCCGAAACTCTTTCTTCAATAGTTCTCATCTGAGCTTCTTCCAAAGCTACTTTATCACCTTCTTTTCTGTTTTTTCCTTTAAAATAGGCAATGGCAACCAAAGCAATAACCGCCACGCCAGCGATGTAAATCCAAAGGTTTTTTCTTTTCTTATTAATCATGATGGGTAAGTTTTTCTTTTGCAGTTAATTAATCAAGGGTGATAGGTTTTCCCTGATAAAAATCTACTTGTTTTAGGTTAAATAAATGTTGAAATCTGGAACGGATTCTATCTGATTTAGCTCTTTCCATGTTGGTTCTTGCCGTGTTTAATTCTAAAGAATTAATGGCACCAAGTTCATATCTTTTTTGTGCATTTTCAAATGCAGCCGTAGCTGCTTTTAAAGACAAATTAGCTGCTTGCAAGGTTCTTTGAGATGCTCTTACCGCAGTGAGGGTCTGCTCTATTTCAGTGCGTAATTGCTGACGGGCCTGCTCTTTGGCAACTTCATTAGAAATTACGCCCAGTTTCGCCCGTTCAATATTTATTTTCACCTGACGGTTATTATAAATGGGAATATTAAGTTGTAGTCCAAGACTTTGTCCAAAATTCTCCCTAACCTGATCGAAGTATTCTTTTTTGGCAAATGTGGGCACATTTTGTTCTATCTCCAGCGCGACGGGTATGTTGTTAATAAACACATTTTGTTTAACTTTAGTAACATCAAATCCTGTAATTGTTCTTGCCTGGTTTGAAAAATTGGAACGAAGACTGGCAAAAAGGGAAAGAGTAGGTAATAAATTTGCTTTCGCCTGTAAAATACCAATATTTGCAGCTTGTAAACGTTTTTCTGCCGCTTTAACCTGGGGTAAAATATCTACAGCCCCAATGAACAATTCATTGGCTGAGATACCGTCAACGTCAACGTCTTCAGGAACCTTAATTTCAGGTTTTTCAATATCAAATGGCGTTCCATCAGGAATAAGTAAAAATTGCCTCAATATTAAATTAGATCGGATAAGAAAATTTTCTGCTTCTATGAGCGCTTGCTGATCTAAGGCTAAAGCAGCTTCAAAATCATATCTCTCATTGATTGGTCTCGCTCCCACCTCGATAAAACGATTGATTTGATTAAGTTGATTTTGAGATTGTAATAATCTCGTTTTAGCAATGACTAATTGCTCATCGGCTAAAAGCACATTTAAATAAGCGGCTGCAACCTGCAGACCAAGATTATTTTCTGTGGCTTCAGCTTCTAATTTTCCTGCTTCCAGCTCATATTTGCTTCGCAGTATATTATGTTTGATAATACCACCGCCAAACACCTGAATACCCGTATTTAAGGAGTAACTATTGAAACCAATACCTTCCAAAGCAAAGCTGTTCGTGGTAGGGTCAATGGTTCTACCAAATTGATAACCACCACTCACTCCAGCATTTAAATTGGGCAATCTTGATAATTGATTTTGTTTAAGCGTCAATTCGGCATTTCGGATCTGGGCTATGGACTGCTTGATGGCTAAACTGTTTTCAGTAGCGTAGGTCACACATTTTTGTAAGGACCACCGATTTTGCGCCTTTACCATAGTAAGGCTGCCAAAAAGCAAAAGGATAAATGAAAAACGTAGAAACAACATTTCGTGTGTAATTTATATTTAGCTGCAAACTTAGATAAACCATCGGTAGGTAGCTTTAAATATTATATGAAAAGGATTATTTTATGGATAAACAGAGAAAAACAGATAGCCTACCTCTTTGAATTAAAGACCTGATAGCCGATAACTTCATCGTACCTTGCTCCAAAGGGTCTGTAATAAATGAATATCTGATACTCATTTTCAGTTTCGTACCAACTACCTTCCGTTTCCATAAAATCTAACTTTTCCTCTTTTTTAGCCCGGGTAGCAAATGCGTAATCATAAAAACCTTGTTTCATTGGTTTTTTCAGGATGTACCCTTTTTCCTCGGGGCTAAAAATCATTCTATATTCGGGTGAGGGAGACCAGTCATTGAAGGAACCCAATAAAAAAACATCTTTGTCGTAGATTGGTTCAACAGTGTATAGATTGAAAACTACTTGTGCATAATCGGCAGCGAGCTGATTATTCTGATCCTGCGTTTCTATAAAAAAACGTCCATTAATATCCCTGTTTTGGAAATAGGGTTCTTCTCCTCTTAGTTTATCTTTAAAAAGTATTACTTCAGTGGACGTTCTGGTTCTTATTAAGTCTGCCATTTGGCCCGTTCTTTGCCACAAAGTACGTAAATCAAGAGGTCTGAACTCTTTACCACCTGGAAAAACTATCTTTCCCTGATAATCAAAAATAATTTGCTGATTTCTGAAACTGAAAGGCGAAATACCTGTGACGGCATTTTTCCATTGTCCGTTTTGTACAACAGAAGCCTTTATTTCCTGGGCGGGTTGACGAATCAATAATTTAGGGTGATTTACCACAAAATCCAACTCCTGATGCGTTCTGTAAAGAGAGGCATTTGCAGGAATAACCAACCTGGGTTCTATTTGAACTAAATTATTTACTACAACGAATCTTTTGGTGATAACAGGAAATTTTTCGGTTTCATCCTCGTAAACAATGAGTAAATAATTACCTGATTTTGTCCAGCGTGTACCTCTGTTAGGCAGCGTTAATTCATAGTGAACGTAAGGTAAAGTAGTTTTTGAAGAAAAGGAGTATTGCTGAATATTGTCTTCCGGATAGCCATTAATATATTCCATTTCCATTAACTCTGAAGGACGCCAATCAAAGTCACAGTGGATGAGTTTGTAAGAAAACCGCTTTACATCATTGGTGAGTTCGTCAAAGGTTAGTAAAAGAGGAATATTACCTTCAACATCAGAAACAGGTGCTGCGATACCCATGCCCTGAGGGTGGAAAGTGACGGATTTAATAGTAGGAACATATACTTTGTCAATATATTCAAAATCTACATTTTGGCCTTTTAATGAAAAAAAAGAGGCGAAAAGAAGAAAACCAATGATTCGAAGCATAGAAAAAATTAAGGTAATGGGTATAATACTTGTTATTTATCTTCTGCTATAGTTGGGTGCTTCTCTTGTGATAACCACATTGTGAGGGTGGCTTTCCTGAATTCCAGCTGCGGTAATTTTCACAAACTGTGCTTTTTGTTGTAAAGCAGGTACATTTTCAGCACCGCAATAGCCCATACCTGCTCTCAGCCCACCAATATATTGAACCATAACCTCCGAAAGAAATCCTTTGAAAGGTACTTGTCCTTCGATGCCCTCAGGCACTAACTTTTTTATATCATCTTCCACGTCTTGAAAATAACGATCTTTTGAACCAATGGCCATAGCTCCTAATGAGCCCATACCCCTGTAAACCTTAAATTTTCTACCTTCTAAAATAATAGTTTCACCTGGTGATTCTTCTACTCCGGCAAATAATCCACCCGCCATAATAGTGCTTGCTCCGGCAGCCAGTGCCTTAACAATATCGCCGGTATATCGAATGCCTCCATCGCCAATAACGGGAACACCTTTATGTTTTATTGCCTGATAAGCATTAAAAATAGCTGATAACTGAGGAACACCAACACCAGCTACAATGCGCGTGGTACAAATACTTCCCGGGCCTACACCCACTTTGACCCCATCGGCGCCGGCTTCAACCAGAGCTAATGCACCAGCACCTGTTGCCACGTTTCCACCGATGACTTGTAAATCGGGGAATTTTTCTTTAACCAATTTTATGGCACGAAGGACGCCCGCAGAATGTCCATGAGCAGTGTCTATGGCAATGACATCCACACCCACGGCAACGAGTGCTTCTACTCTTTCCAACATATCATTCGTAACGCCAATAGCACCACCAACAATCAATCGGCCCAAAGAATCTTTACAAGCTAAAGGATAGTTTTGCACCTGCATGATATCGCGAAAGGTAATCAATCCGATTAATACCTTTTTATGATCGACAACCGGTAGTTTTTCAATTTTATTTTGTTGAAGAATAGTCCTGGCTTCCTCGAAAGTTGTACCGGCAGCGGCCGTGACCAGATTTTTACTGGTCATAATATCTCTTACGGGACGGTCTAACTGTTTTTCGAAACGTAAGTCTCTGTTAGTCAATATACCAACTAATCTTTTTTGATTGTCAACCACCGGAATACCACCGATTTTAAATTTATTCATTAAATCGAGGGCTTCCTTCAAGGTTGCCTCTGGACTTATTGTCACAGGATCTATAATCATGCCACTTTCAGACCGTTTTACAATACGAACCTGTTCAGCCTGATCGGCGATAGAAAGATTTTTGTGTATGATGCCAATGCCACCTTGTCGGGCAATGGCTATGGCCAAACGTGCATCGGTGACCGAATCCATCGCCGCAGATACTATAGGTACGTTTAATTTGAGTTCCCGGGTAAGGTAACTTGATATATCAACTTCGCGGGGTAAGACTTCACTGTAATCGGGAACCAAAAGTACATCATCGAAGGTGAGTGCTTCGCCCAAAAATTTGCTTTCTGATAAAATTTTCTGTGTTTCCATTTGCAAAATTAGGTAAATGATAGCAAATGCAAAAGGAAATTGTATATTTTCGTGGAATTTTATAAAAATAGTGATGTTAAGTATTCATAGTGATGATTATTTCATGAAGGAAGCTTTCAGGGAAGCTTCCTTCGCTGCTGAAAACGGGGAGGTTCCTGTTGGCGCCGTAATTGTTTGTGATAACCGAATTATTGCTAGAGGTTCCAATCGAACAGAACAATTAGGAGATATTACCGCCCATGCAGAGATTATTGCCATTACTGCCGCGGCAGATTTTTTGGGAAGTAAATATTTAACCGATTGTACTTTATTTGTTACTTTGGAACCATGCTCCATGTGCGCAGGCGCCCTCTATTGGTCACAAATTTCAAGGGTTGTATATGGTGCATCCGATGAAAAAAGAGGATTTATGAAGTTTGGAAAAGCGATGCTGCATCCACAAACAAAACTTTCGTATGGGGTAATGGAGGCTCAATGCCGTCAATTATTACAAGATTTTTTTAGCCATAAAAGAAATTAACCTGGTCTCGTTCCTGCAAGGAATGGGACGAACTTAGCCTCGCCAAGATCCTCGGTTTCCCAACTATTTTCTCCCGTTCGTACTATTTTCAATAATCTTTGTGCTTCTACACCCGTAGGTACCAACATAATGCCGCCAATGTTTAATTGTTTTGGTAGTAGAGGTGGAACCTCCGGCGCACCGGCCGTCACGATAATTTTATCGAAAGGGGCAAATTCTGGTAAGCCCAAATAGCCATCCTTATAAAAAGACTGGATATTTGAGAATTTCATTTCTTTTAATAATGATTTAGAAGAAAGATATAAGGCACGAACTCGCTCAATAGTATAAATTCTGCCACCTAATGAAGCCAATATGGCAGCCTGAAAACCAGACCCTGTGCCAATTTCCAATACTTTTTCCCTTTTTTTGACAGCTAAATGCTGTGTCATCAAAGCAACCGTATAGGGTTGAGAAATGGTTTGTTCATGACCAATAGGAAACGGTTTGTCCTGGTAAGCCCATTCTTCAAAAGCCTTATCTAAAAAGAAATGTCTGGGAACTCGTTGAAATGTATCCAGAACTTCCTCGGAAAATAAACCTCTGGATCGGAGTTCCTCCACTAACAGGCGGCGCATGCCTTTATGCCGATAGGTATCCGTCTGTAACATCTTGATTTTTCTATTTATTTGTTAAGGTGAAATTTAGAAAACATTTGATTTCTTATTTCTTTTAAAATGGTAAAAGTATCCAATAATAGACTTATTTTTACTTAAAATTGTCAATATGAATTCAATTAAATTTGGTACCGATGGCTGGAGAGCAATTATTGCTTCCGATTATACGGTTGAAAATGTTCGCCGTGTTGCTGAAGCTACAGCTATTTGGTTGAAAAATACAGGGGGAAAACAAGTTGTGATTGGATACGATTGTCGATTTGGAGGCCTACTTTTTGCAAATACAACAGCCTCCGTATTAGGTGCTTATGGTATAAAAGTGCTCATGTCACCTGATTTTTCATCAACGCCTATGGTCTCCTTAGGAGTGGCTAAAACAAATTCACAGTTGGGTGTGGTTATTACAGCCAGCCATAACCCACCCGATTATAATGGTTATAAGTTAAAATCACACTTTGGTGGACCTCTTTCTCCCGCTCAGGTAAGTGAAGTCGAAGCGCTCGTCCCTGAAAAATGTTCCTTATCTGTCTTTCCGTCTATTGAATCTTTGAAAGAGGCCGGATTGTTTGAATATCTTGATCTTGAGCAAATTTACATTGATCATGTGGAGAAATCATTTGATTTGAAAGGGATCAAAAAGGCAAAAGTTGGCGTAGCTTATGATGCTATGTACGGTGCTGGACAACGTGCTATGCCCCGTATTCTTCCTGACGCTCATTGCCTCCATTGTGATTTTAATCCGTCTTTTAAAGGACAGGCGCCAGAACCAATTCACAAAAATTTACAAGAACTTTCAACCCTGATTGCTAATAACCCTTATATTCAATTGGGTATCGCAACAGATGGTGATGCAGATAGAATTGGCCTATATGATGAAACAGGTAAATTTGTTGATTCTCATCATATTTTACTCCTTTTGCTTCTTTATTTAGGTAAATATAAAGGTCAAAAGGGACATGTTATTATTACTTTTTCCGTGACGGATAAAATGAAAAAATTAGCGGCGTTACTCAATTTACCTATCGAGGTTACAGCTATTGGATTTAAATATATTGCCGACATTATGACCCAAAAAGATGTATTGGTGGGTGGCGAGGAATCAGGCGGGTTAGCTGTTAAAGGACATATTCCCGAGAGGGATGGTATCTGGATCGGATTGATGATCCTGGAATTTATGTCCACAACTGGCAAATCATTAAAGGAATTAATTCAGGAGGTATACGATTTAGTTGGTTCTTTTTGGTGCGATAGAGATGATTTGCATATCACGGAAAACCAGAAGCAATCCGTAATTAAACATTGTAATAATCAAACTTATACTCAATTTGGTTCATTCAATATTCAAGAAACAGTGCAAATGGATGGTACTAAGTTTTTACTCGGCGATGATCGCTGGGTGATGATTAGACCTTCAGGCACTGAACCAGTCCTTCGTGTGTATGCCCAGGCAGAGAATGAGGAAATGGCAAGAACTATATTAGATGAAGTAAAAGCTGCTATTTTATAAACTTTTTACAAATGGGGTGGCTTTTCAGGCCATCCCATTTGTAAAGCCCACTTTTTTTGGGCGCTCTCTTAAAGTTTTATTTCCGGGGGGTAAGTTTTTGTAAGGACAACCATTCCATAATATTTACAGGTCTTCCACCTACTTTCACCAATGAACCATCGTAATCAGTCCTACATTTATTTTCATGCAAATATATCCATGACCAGTGTCCATTATAAAGAAATCCTTCCCCACCATAAAAGGAAGTGATATCATTGACGTGGTCATAAAAGGTGAAATAAACATTTTTTGCGCCAGCTGCTTTTAATCGGTTATAAACGGGAACGACGGTTTTTTCGGCCACGGTTACTGAATCATCTTTAGAATGAACAAACCAGATAGGTACGTTCTTTATGGATTGAATAGCTTGATCTGTAATGTATTGAGATTGGTAGGCAAGGGCGCTGATGTAGCCTGCAGCAAAATAATCGGGTTGATTTAATATAAGTTTAAGTGCCATGTAACCACCATTAGAACAACCCCCAACATATATTCTATTGGGATCAATACCAGGATTTGTTTGAACATAGTTTTTTATCAAAGCCATTAATCCTTCATTGTAAATGTCATTTTCCCTGCCCCCAGTCATTTCCATTTTACTGTTATGCATCCATGCGCCTGGACATTGAGGGGATAAAACATAAGCTCCCTCAAAAATAGATTGAATTTCCGTAGAGGCATAATTGACTGCCTTGTTTCCTATAAGAGGAATGGTAGGGTCAAATCCACCTTCTCCGCCACCGTGTAACCAAATAATTAAAGGAGATTTCCCTGTTTTATTTTTAGGTTCAAAGCTGGCATAGGACATAGTTAACTTATCGTTGTATTTGAATTGTCCTTTCAGATTAAATAAATCTAACTGAGGCATTATTCTTTTGGATTCTTTTTGCCAAATCAGATTTAATTTATTATGAATAATAGTCAATTGATAATCAATCCAAATATTTCGCCCCTGATTATTTATTCTCATATATTGGATGGGAGAACCTACAGGAAGCATTGGACCAACAGAAAGAACGAGAGTAATATGATTACCGGAAGCCAGTCTGTTTCCCTTTTCATCGGAAATATAGGCTATGGTTACTTCTCTTTTGCCATAAGACTGATCTTGTGGAATCTCTCCTTGTGCGTTTTTTCTATGGGCAAAAACGGTAAATTCCGAAGCTTGAGCCGTCGAAACTGTCTTTTCAAAGGGAAGCGTTACTTTATTTACCGCAGGTCCCCAATCAAACCCTTCAACGTGCAAAATATATTCACCTTGTGCATTGGCCGCCAAAAAACTGGCGATTAAAATAAATAGGGTAGTCTTAAGTATTTTCATTTTTTCATTTTTTCATTTTTTTAATTTCCTTACCAGGTTTCCAAACCTAATAATTTTTTACCCAAATCATTCAATTCGGCCGTTTCATATTTTATTTGTTCCCAATTTCTTGGATCTCCAGGAAAGGCATAGCCCTCGGGTGCGATTCTGTTTTTCCAAGAATGGATACGCCATTGCCTCAATGACTCATTTTCTTCTTCAGCGGGCATCATCGAAATATATTGGGCGATTCTGACTTTATCTTCACTTTGGTTAGCTCTGATGCCGTGTGGTTGTAAGCTATTGAAAATTAATAAATCACCTGCATTTAATTTCACTTTTGTTGGTGTGAATCCAGTGGTATCGGGTAAAAAACGATGTCTGTCTGTTGGTTGGGTCAATTTCCATTGATCGTAAGTACGGTAAAGTTCAGGGATACATTGAAATCCTCCCATATTTTCATCCGTTTGGTCGGCTAATGCCAATACCCCTTGCACATTAACTGGTTTTGTTTCGGGATCATAGTCCCAATGAATAAATGCTTTATATTCATAACCTGGTCTGATGGGGAAATTTAAATTAGCGCGATCTATGGTAACCCATAATTTTTCTGTTCCCCAAATATCCACAAAGGCATCATAGATACGTTGAACCTGCCTGTTAGCCCATAAATAGGGATGATTATAACATTCAACCATACCTGTATAGGCCAGTTCTTTCATTTTCATTTCAGCTCTGGGCTCAGAGTACCAGGTTGATTTATCGTTTGGGTCTTTTTCTTCAAATTCCCATAAAAATTCAGCCGTTTTTAATGCTTGTTCCTTAGGTACTGCGTTTTCAATGACAATATATCCTTCATTTATCCAAAACTGCCATTGCTCCTCTGTCAAAACCCTTAATGGTTTACCGTTTGAACGATCATTCAATGTATAATGACTTCCTTTAGTCGTGGATGGATTACCTGGTATGTCCTTGTGTTCATTATTGGGAATCATTGTTTGTGCCATGTCCTATTTTTTATAAAAATAAAGAGCGTTAAAATAAATTTATACTGAAAATAAAAATAAACAAATTTGAGAGGTTTAAAGTGTAAAAATGCAATTCTTTATTTTAAATTTAAGAAAAATCTATATTATGAAAGCAAAACATCGCCCTATTAAATTACTGACAAATGGTTTTCGGTTTAGTTTAATGTCGGCCTTTTTGGTTGCTATTTATTCATTTCCGATGTATGCGGATTCAGGTAATTATGGCAATATTATTTCGAAAGCCGAGTTATTCGCCCTAAAGGTTAACGGTACAGTTGTAGATGAGAAGGAAGAAGTAGTCATTGGTGCAACCATTCAGTTGAAAGGTACCAGTGTTGGTGCCGTTACGGATGAAAATGGCAAATTTTCTATCGAGGTTCCAGATGAAAAAGCAATTTTAATTATTTCATTCGTTGGATACGATGCCCAGGAAATTCAAGTGGGTAATCGTTCAGAAATTAACGTAAAGTTAGTATCTAATTCTACCTTGGAAGAGGTGGTTGTCATCGGGTATAGCACCCAAAAAAAGGTCAATATGACAGGCGCTGTTTCCAGTGTCGATGGTCAGGCGCTGGAAAATAGACCGGTAAGTAATGCAGCAAATGCACTTCAAGGTCTTAGCCCGGGTCTAATGATTACCAGACAGGGAGGACAACCTGGTTCAGAAGGTATTGATATTCAAATTAGAGGTGCCACTACTGCAAATGGTAGTGTTGCTCCACTTATCGTCTTAGATGGGGTAGCTGTTCCAGGGAATACGCTAACTACCATGAATCCTAATGATATAGAAAGTATTAGTGTACTCAAGGATGCTGCTGCTGCAGGTATTTATGGTGCTCAAGCCGCTGGTGGTGTTATTTTGGTTACTACAAAAAAAGCTCAGGCAGGTAAAATTAAAATGAGTTATCTTGGTCAGCGTGGAACCGATTGGTCTATAAACGTGCCAGAAAGGCTGACCTTGTTGGAAGAAGCTGAATTTTCAAATTTGGCAAGAAAAAATTCAGGTAGCGGTCCGGAATATAATGAAGTGGATCTTCAACGTATTCGTGATGGTGTTCCTTATGTGGTTAACCCGGTGGATACCTCTACCTGGTTATTTTATAATCAAGTGCCATTAACCGATCAGGTTTTGAAGAAATATACTTCTATGGTTACTCATAACCTGAATATATCAGGAGGAAATGAAAAGTTGAATTTCCTTATTTCCGGAGGTTTTTATGGAAAAGATGGGGTCTTTAAAATTGGTCCTGACGATTATAAACGTTATAATCTTCGTTTAAACCTGGGTGCTCAATTAACAAACAAAATTTCATTAGACTTAAGGGTATCCTACACCAGAGATAATCTTTCTCAGGCATCTGGAAACTTAAGTGGTCAAGGTTTAATTTATGAAATATACAGATTGAGAACAAGAACTCCGTTTTTTACGCCTGACGGCAAATACAATGGCGCTGGTTCTGCTGCTACAGTTTATGCTCGTTTGGAAGCAGGAGGGTATAACAATAATGAAAGAAATTTTATTGATCCTACAGCAACCCTTAGGGTTAAAGATGTCGCCGGTGTAAAAGGTCTTACCTTTTCTACCATTTTAGGCATGCAATATAGAACTGGTAACAGAGAAAATTTCGCCAGAACAGTGCCGCTTTGGGGTAACGGAAAAGTGTTAAGTTATATTAATCAAGTTAATGCCTATACCCTCACCAATGAATTAACTGAAAATGAAAATTTACAGTTCCTGGCGGATTATAAAAAGAAAATTGGGAAACATGATTTTTCTCTTTTAGTAGGCTATCAGTGGGAAGATTTTAGGTATGCTAATATTGTTACAGGAGCTACAAATCTGGTAAGTAACGACCTTCCAACCCTAAATCTGGGAGATGATAAAACTAAAACGAATAGCCAATCCATAGCAACCAATGCTTTTCAATCTGTATTTGGACGTTTTAACTATAATTATAACGGAAAATATCTATTAGAAGGGACATTAAGAAGGGATGAAAGCTCCAAATTGGCAACAGGATTGAGAACTAAAATTTTCCCATCAGCTTCAGTTGGCTGGAATGTAAATAAGGAATCCTGGTTCCCTAATACAAATGTTGTAACCGAACTGAAATTTAGAGCTTCTTGGGGCCGTTTGGGTGGTGCATTAGGTTCAGTAATAGGAAACTATGATTACTTAAGTCAATTAAGCCGAGGTTCTGCTTTGGTGATTGGTGATTCCAGGACATCCTATTTGTTCCAAAATTCGATCCCTTCCCAATCACTTTCCTGGGAAACCATCGAAACTTCTAATGGAGGCGTGGATGTCTCCTTATTTAACAATAAGGTTCAAATTAATGCCGATTATTATGTTAAATATAACCGGAACATGTTGACAGCACAAAATTTACCAGCCGTCATAGGAATTAATACACCCAGGAAAAATAATGGGGAATTGAAATCATGGGGTTGGGAAGTTGAGTTAAGATATAAAGGGAAAATTGGTTCTGATTTTGTATATTCTATATCAGCTAATTTATCTGACAACCAAAATGAATTAAGAAATTTTGCAGGAAGGAATATTGTTTCAGCTGGTACCGTAAATACTGTAGAAGGCTTTCCTATTAATAGTATTTTTGGTTTTAAAACAGATGGTTATTTTCAAAATCCAGATGAAGTAAAAGCATGGGCATTCCAGGATAACAGAACAGGTGCCGGTGATGTGAAATATCTGGACCTAGATGGAAGTGGAAGAATTACCATAGGAGATGGAAATACAAAAAATATGGGCGATTTAGTTTATTTTGGATCTACATTACCACGTTATTTATTTGGCACTTCTTTTAACTTTAACTGGAAAGGACTTGATTTTGTTGCTTTTATA
>BJGN01000008.1 GCA_014190515.1 Bacteroidota bacterium | reverse complement strand
GAAAATAATTATAAAGAATGGTTGAATGTAGAAGAGGTAAATCGGTTGAAAATTCCATTTGCTGAAAAGCAGGAAGGCTTAGGTAAATTAGAACTAATGGCCTATTTTCAGAATGAACCCATTTTTATTTACAAGATTATAAAAGTGGTCATTCCAAAGGAAAAATTAAAAATAACTTACCAACGGACGAAGGAAATAGTATCGCCGGGTGAAAAAGTTCATTGGGAGCTCAATATATCTTCTGAGAAAGGTGAAAAATGGCCAGTTGAAGCGGTAGCAACTCTTTTTGATGCTTCATTAGAAGCATTTGTACCCCACGAATGGTTTTTTAAAGGTTTTGAAAAAAGTAATTATTTACCATCTTACTGGGTAGTGCCTCAACCCGTTATAAGAGATATTTATGTATCATTTCAACCTAAAAAATTAAGATTCAAAACGATTAATAAATATTATCCTACGTTAAATAATTTTTCTTTTTTTCAGGAAAACAACTATCTAAGAGGATTGAGCAAAAGACACATGTCTATGCCGGCAATGGCCATGGAGACTTTTTCTGAATCGGCAATACCAAATGAGAAGATGGTAGAAAGTGATATGATGAATCCGTCGGAGGAAATGATGGAAATGAATAATTCAGAAGATGAGCCAATAATCAGGAGTGATTTTTCTGAAACGCTGTTTTTTATGCCCGAACTTAAGACTGATAGTCTTGGAAATATTCAGTTTTCATTTACCATGAATGACGCACTTACCCGATGGAAATTTATGCTCTTAGCGCACCGTTCAGATATCGTTTACGACTATTCTGAAAAATACATTGTTTCAACGTTACCCGTTATGTTACAAACCAATGCGCCAAGGTTCTTAAGAGAGGGTGACGAAATTAAATATGCGGTTACGCTGACAAATACCACCAAAGAAGATATATCGGGAAAGGTTTTTTTTAAAGCCTTTCATGGTGAAACGGGTCAGGATTGGACAACGAAGCTTGGCTTTAAGGATGAATTTATTTCTGTAACTGTTCCTGCTGGTAAAACAGTACCCATGTTTTTGCCATTTAAAATCCCAGCTAAAGTTAGTTTGAATAGTCTGAACCTGCTTATAAAATTTACATCTGGTGATTTTGGGGACGCAATAAAAGAATGGATACCTATACTACCTTCTCAAATATTAGTTACCGAGGCAAAACCATTTCTTTTAAGAAAAAACGAAAAAATAGATATTGTCTGGCCAAATAAAAGCGAAGAGAATCATTTGGGCAATGAAAATTTTGATTTACAAATTACCACTCATCCAGTTTGGATAGCCTTGAAATCCTTACCTTTTCTTATGGAGAACCCTTATGACGGTAATGAACAATTATTCAGTAAACTTTATGCCAATGTATTGGGTACCCATCTGTTATCTCAATATCCTACTATTTCAAATGTTTTAAATGAATGGAAGAATACTGGGTCTTTAGATGCTGAACTTGACAAAAATGAGTCCTTGAAATCAGCCTTATTAAAAGAGACTCCCTGGGTAAGTGAAGCAAAAAATGAGCGGGAACAACGACTTAAAATAGCTGAATTACTGGATGTGTCTAAAATGACAAAGCAGGTAAATTCATTGAGTAAATTATTGGCAGACAGGCAATTATCCAATGGTAGTTGGTCTTGGTTTCCAGGAGGTAATGGTCATTGGTATATCACACAATATATTTTAGGAGGATGGGGAAAATTAAAAAAATTAGGATTGTTAGACCCAAATAATCTCCACCCTTTCATTGATAACGCAAATAAATTTTGTGACAATCAGATGCTTAATTATTATCGGGATATTGTGAAAACTAAATCCGACGAAGTCGTATTATCAGATATTATTATTCATTATTTATATACGCAAAGTTTCTTTAAAGATAGGGTTGTAAATAGTCAGGTTAAGGAGGCATTAGCCTATTTTGATGCCCTGGCAAAGAAAAAATGGCTGACTATGAGTCTTTTACAACAAGGTCAACTGGCACTTTTCTGGTATAGAAACGGTGAAATGGATATGGCAAAAAAAGTGATATACAGCTTAAATGACAGGGCCATTAAATCTAAAGATTTAGGCATGTATTGGAAAATGAAAAATGGCTTTCGATGGTATGAAAATCAAGTCGAAATTCAAGCCTTGCTCATCGAAGCTTTTTCAGAAACTGGGTTTATGAACCAACATTTAGCAGAACTTAAACTGGCCTTATTATTAAATAAGCAAACAAATAGTTGGTCCACTACCAAAGAGACTGCTGACGCTGTTTATGCGTTATTGGGCGGTGGAAATGAAAAGCTAGCTGCAGCTGAACCCTATCCCGTTAGTATTTCTTTTAATCCCAGGCTCAATAAAGAAATGACGGAGTCTATTAATTTGGCAATGAAAAGCTCTGAGTCCGCTACAGGATTTTTTCAAAAGAATTGGAAAAAAGGAGAACTTTCAAATGATATTAAATCTGTAAAAATTGAAAATAACCTGTCAGATGTGGCGTGGGGTGCCGCTTTTTGGCAGTATTACAAGGAGATTAATCAAATAGAAGCTTATAATTCTCCTTTTTTATCTGTTACCCGCGCTCTTTATGTGAAAAAAGTAGGATCTTCAGGTGAGGTTCTTTCGCCCGTGGATACTAAGAATACAGTAAAAATGGGAGATAAAATGGTGGTAAGATTGACAGTGAAAGCAGATAGGGACATGGAATTTATTCATTTGAATGACAAGCGCGCCGCTGGCTTTGAACCCGAAAGCGTCTTATCGGGTTATGTCTTTAAAGAGAGCCTGTATTATTTTGAGAGTAGCAGCGATGTGGGAACAGATTTTTTTATAGATTTTTTACCTAAAGGTACCTACATCATTGATTATCCGGTAAAAGTAAATGCAGAGGGAGTATTTTTACTTGGAACGACCACGATTCAATGCATGTACGCACCCGAATTTGGCAGTCACACAAAAGGAGAAAACATTTATATAGTAAAATAATGGCAGAACGTCGAAATTTTTGGGAAAAAGAAAAGGGTAATTATATTTTTAAAGCCGTTAAAAAAGCAAGCGAAATATATATTCATGGTTTTTCAAAAAATAATAATATGAATCAGGATTCGGAACAAAATAAACATGCAGATACCATCATACGCAATCATGTTATCTGGTCTATGGGAGCTGGATTAATCCCCGTATTGATAGCAGATATTTTTGCTATTTCTGCCTTGCAACTAGATATGATAAGGCAGTTATGTAAAGTATATAACATTAATTTTGCAGAAACGCAGGGAAAAGCCATTGTAACATCACTAACCAGTTCTACCCTTGCCAGAATAACGGCGGGGAGTGTAGTAAAGATGATTCCTGGATTGGGAAGTATTATCGGTGGTATTACGGTATCCGTTTTTGCGGGAGCTTCTACTTATGCGTTGGGTGAGGTATTTAAAAAACATTTTTCTTCAGGTGGAACTATCCTTGACTTTGATCCAGAAAGATTAAGGAAATTGTACAAAGAACAATTTGAAAAAGGTAAAAAAGTGGTGGAAGATCTTAAGAATGAAAATCCTGTAGCTGGAGGTAATCCATCGACCGCGACGGATGTTGTCAGCAGATTAAAAGCGTTAGCCGAATTAAAGGATCAAGGAATACTGTCGGAAGAAGAGTTCACTGCTATGAAGAAAAAAATCTTAGAAGAATAAATTTTACCCTAAAGGAAACCTTGCAGAAGGACTAACGTCCTGGTTTGAAAATTCTCTCTTCTCGTATTTGTAATGTGCCACAATGCCAATCATACCTGCATTATCGGTGCACAAAGCGATATCAGGGACGTAAGCATTCCAATGATTTGCCTTAGCTTTTTCTTGAAGTAAAGCTCTTAATCGACGGTTAGCTGATACCCCCCCGGCAATTGCTATTTCCTTGATTCCAGTCAAATGAGCAGCTTTTTCCACTTGGAACAGTAGGGTGCGAACGATGGTTTCCTGAATGGAGGCACACAAATTATTTAAATTTTCCTCTACAAAGGCTGGATTCTTTTCTTTTTCTTTTTTCAAAAAATATAAAATGGAAGTTTTAATGCCGCTGAAGCTATAATTTAAATCTGCTAATTTTGGTTCAGGAAAGGTGAAAATGGGCTTTCCCAATGCTGCTAATTTATCAATTAATGGGCCTGCCGGGTAGGGGAGTCCCATCATTTTTCCCGCTTTATCAAAGGCCTCACCGGCCGCATCATCTAGTGTTTGACCTAATATATTCATATCCAGATAGTTGTTAACCTGAATAATTTGGGTGTGACCACCACTTACCGTTAGGCACAAAAAAGGAAAGGAAGGATAGGGCGGTTGGGCAAAATGGGCGAGCACGTGCGCTGCTAAATGATTAACTTCGATGAGAGGAATATTTTTTGCCAGGGCATAAGCTTTGGCGAAAGAAACGCCAACGAGTAATGAACCCAGTAACCCAGGACCTTTGGTGAAAGCTACGGCCTCAATGTTATTTTTATCTATCCCCGATGCGAGTATTGCCTCATTTACTACAGGCACTATTTTTTGTAAATGGGCTCGTGAAGCAACCTCAGGAACTACACCACCGTATTCAATATGCATCATTTGGGTTGACACAATATTGGATAATACCTTACCGTCTTTTACAATAGCTGCAGAGGTGTCATCACAGGAAGTTTCGATTGCCAAAATAATAGCCATAGTAATTTTATAAAATATTTTTGTAAATTTGGACAAAGGTAACAACCTTTACGAACCGAAAAAATTACACGAAAAATAATATTTATTCGATTTTTATCATTTTGGTGTGTAATTTTTATAAAAAATAGTATAATTGCAACAAAACTGACCGACAAATGAGATTAATAATCAACCTAGCCCTTGTAGCCATTGTAGCGTTACTTATTTATGTCCTTTATGACAGCATTCGTGAACCTATCGCTTTCAAGGATGTAAAAGAAACGAGAGAACAAATTGTGCAAGAAAAATTGACCAAAATTAGAATTGCCCAAGAAGCATACCGCGATATTACCGGTGTTTTCGCTCCATCATTTGATACCCTGGCAATGGTACTGAACACAGGTAATTTTACCATTATTAACGTAAATGGTGATCCCGATGATCCAAATTTTACGGGTGAAGTTACTTATGAAACTATTCTTCGCCCGGCGAAAGATTCTATGCTTAATAAATTAGGTATTTCCGATTTTGCTTCTTTAGCCTTAGTTCCTTTTGGTAAGGGTGCAAAGTTTGATATGGAAGCGTTGGAAATTGAATATCAAGGTTCTAAAGTACCTGTTTTGCAGGTTGGAACTCCTTATTCAAGTTTCATGGGTAATTTCGCTTCTTTAAAGTACTCGAAGTATGATCAAAAGTACGATCCAGCCAATCCAATAAAATTTGGAAATCTGAATTCTCCAAATCTTGCTGGTAACTGGTAAAATATGGTTGAATATATTTACCCTAACTGGGAAAAAGAATATTCTGCTAATGTAAAACTGTCCATTCTGTTAGGAGTGGACAGTTTCAGTTTAAGTATAATAAATTTTAAAAATGTTATTCTTGCTTATCATCAATATGATTGGTCTGCAGAATATCACTCTATGGACGATGTTTTACACTTGTGCAATGAAATCAGGAAAGATGCTCTTTTCAATTCATCACATCATTCTTTTTCCTATCAGGTTATTCCATCCGTTTTTTCATTTTTGCCAACCAGGCTATTCAGTAAAGAAAATCTAAATACATACTTCGAGCACCTTTCTCCTAAGGAAGAAAATGTTACTGTAAACTATAGTATGGTGACAGAATTAGACCTGGCCGTCATCTACAAAATGAATTTTTTTCAGGAAAACCTTTCCCGTCATCTTTATCCTGGAAATATTCCTGCGCCTGTTTTTAATAAAACTTTACCTTTTTTAAGAAATCAGGAATTGTATGATACGCATATATTTTGTAGAATTTCAAAGAAAAGTGTATTGATTTTTATCTTTAGGGATAACTTTTTTCAATTTGCAAATCAGTTTTATTGTAATCAATTAACAGATTTTCAATATTATATCATGTTGGTTTGTACCCAATTTCAATTGAACCCAGTGCTCGAAACAGCTTATATTTGGGGCGATTGTGACGACGAGAATGAAGTAGTAATTAGACTTAAGTCTTTATTTAGCCGCGTTAAATTTTTAAATGTTCAGCTAATTATTTCATCTGATGCCAAGACCCGAATAGTCTCAGAATCTAAAGTATTAGACCATTTAATTTGAGGGTCTTAGAAGAAAATAATTCATTTTATGCGTATTATCTCAGGTAAATTTAAAGGCCGTCGTTTTAGCCCGCCAGCGGATAAATGGCCGACCAGACCAACAACTGATATTGCTAAAGAAGGACTATTCAATATGTTGGGAAATTTACTCGACTACGAAGAGACAAAATTTCTGGATCTATTTGGAGGAACAGGTAGCCATAGTTATGAATTTATATCAAGAGGTTGTACTTCAGTAACGTATGTAGATAAATTTTCTCCATGCGTGCAGTTCGTAAAAGGAATGGCTAAACAACTGGATATTGAATCGCATATTCGTATCGAGCGAGATGATATATTCAGATTTATACCACGGTGCACAGAGAAATTTAGTTATATTTTTGCTGGTCCCCCTTATGCACTGACTAATCTGGACGATATACCTGACTTAATATTTAAGTACCCCATTTTGATGGACGACGGTTTCTTTGTTTTGGAGCATAACCCCAATCATAAGTTCAAAGATCATCCCCGTTTTTGGCAAATGAGGAATTATGGTGAAACCCAATTTAGTTTTTTTAGATGAAATAAGGGAAAATTTGGCTACTTTTGTCCCACTTATCACTGTTTTTTCTACCTGAGTCTATGAAAAATGCCACCTCGCTGATACAGCAACATCTTACTTTAGCCGTAAAAGAACTTTATGGGTTGGATATTTCTGACAACTTACTACCTATTACACCAACCAGGAAAGAGTTTCAAGGGGATTTCACGGTTGTTACTTTTCCCTTAACTAAATTAGCGAAGAAGAAACCGGACATCATAGGGGAAGAGTTAGGTCATCTTTTAGTGAGAGATCTACCCGAAATAGATTCTTTCAACGTAATTCAAGGTTTTTTAAATCTTTCTTTTGTTCCCTCCTTTTGGAATTCCTTCGTTTTAAGCCTTCAGGATAATCCTGCCTTTGGAGAGCTTCCTCCAAATGGTGAAAGGGTTTTGGTGGAATTTTCTTCCCCAAATACAAATAAACCTTTACATCTTGGGCATATTCGAAATATATTAATTGGCTGGTCTGTTTCTAAAATTTTAAAGGCTGCTGGTTTCGATGTTTTTAATGTCCAGATTATTAATGACAGAGGTATTGCAATTTGCAAAAGCATGTTGGCAAGAAAAATATGGGGTGCTGGTAAAACACCTGAAAATACAGGCATTAAAGGTGATTTTTTTGTAGGTAGTTATTACGTTCTCTTTGAGCAAAAGTTTCAAGAAGAATACGCTGCCTGGCAACTTACCGCAGAGGCCAGAGAAGTATTCGAAAGTAAGAAAAAGGAAGATCAATCAGAAGTAGCTTTTTTTAAATCTTATAAAGATTTATATTTTAATGCCTATAGTGAATTGGGTAAACAAGCTGCTGAAATGTTAAGGAACTGGGAAGCTGGTGACGAAGAAACCATCGCTACCTGGTCACAGATGAATCAATGGGTATATGCCGGTTTTGATCATACCTACCAGTTATTAGGTGTTCATTTCGATAAATTGTACTATGAATCAGAAACTTACCTGTTAGGAAAAGATATTGTTCAAAAGGGAATTGAAAAATCAGTCTTCTATAAAGAAGCAGATGGTTCTGTTTGGATTGACTTGACGGATGTTAAACTCGATAAAAAGGTAGTCCTAAGAAAAGACGGTACCTCCGTGTACATTACCCAGGATTTAGGTACCGCTGAGCTAAGATATGACGATTTCAAAGCCAATAAAATGATTTATGTTGTTGCAGATGAACAAAATTATCATTTCCAAGTGCTTTTCGAAATAGCTAAAAAATTAAAAGTACCTTATGCTGAAGGCCTTCATCATTTGTCTTATGGTATGGTCGATTTACCTACAGGTAAAATGAAATCGAGAGAAGGTACAGTGGTTGATGCAGATGATTTAATTGCTGAGGTCGTTTTCGAAGCCAGGAAAAATTCGGAAGAACGAGGAGTGTTGGCTGACTTAACCGATCTTGAGCGTTCGGAAATTATTAGGAAAATTGGTCTCGCAGCACTTAAATATTTTATAATTAAAGTACAGCCGCAGAAAAGAATGACCTTTGATCCTAAAGAATCGGTAGATATGCAAGGGCAAACTGGTCCATATATTCAAAATGCTTTTGTTAGAATTCAATCTGTTTTGCGCAAAGCAGGTGATTTTGATGCCAACATAGCGGAGAATTATCTTGAATTTGTATTGGAGGAAAGAGAAATTATTCAGCAATTGTATCAATATCCGAGTGTTATTGAGGAATCAGCTTTACAATATGATCCTTCAGCTATCGCAAATTATGCTTATGCCTTAGCAAAAAATTACCACCGTTTCTATCACGAGCATTCTATTCTCAAAGCAGATGATTTGGCAGTGAGAAGTTTTAGATTATGCATGAGTAAGGCGGTAGGCAGTGTTTTGAACCACAGCATGAATCTTTTGGGTATAGAAATGCCGGATAAGATGTAATTTATATATAAGTTAATAAATTATTATGTCGCAAATTGAGGAAAAAGAAGAAAAATCATTACATTTTATCGAGCAGATAATACTTGATGATTTAGCCTTAGGGAAAAATAATGGGCGATTGCAAACTCGTTTTCCCCCAGAGCCAAATGGATATTTACACATAGGGCATGCCAAAGCTATCGTAGTTAATTTTGGTCTTGCTGCGCAGTATGGCGGTGATTGTAATCTTAGGTTTGATGACACAAATCCGATAACAGAGGAGACGTTGTTTGTTGACAAAATAAGAGAGGATGTGTCCTGGTTGGGATATCAATGGGCAAATGAATGCTATGCCTCTGATTATTTCGACACATTATATGCTTTTGCGCACGACCTGATAGATAAAGGTCTGGCTTATGTCGATGATTCGTCGTCATCTCAGATTGCGGAAATGAAGGGGAACCCTTCAACGCCTGGAAAAAATAGCCCATTCAGAGATAGAAACATAGCAGAGAATAAAGCTTTATTTACGGCTATGAAAGATGGTTCTTTCAAGGACGGAGAAAAAGTACTAAGGGCTAAGATTGATATGTCCTCCCCAAACATGCATTTTAGAGATCCTATTATATATCGTATTAAACATGCTCATCATCATAGAACAGCTGACAAATGGTGTATTTATCCTATGTACGACTTTGCTCATGGCCAAAGTGATGCCATAGAAAATATAACTCATTCTCTTTGCAGTTTAGAATTCAGGCATCACAGAGATCTCTATGATTGGTTCATTCAACAGTTAGGTATATTTCCTTCCCGTCAAATTGAATTTGCAAGAATGAATGTAGCTTACATGATTACAAGTAAGCGTAAACTAGTCAGATTGATTCAGGAGAACTTAGTTTCTGGATGGGATGACCCGAGGATGTCAACTATTTCAGGTATGCGAAGAAGAGGCTATCCTGCCAAAGCAATTGTTGCTTTTTGTGATCGTGCTGGGGTGGCGAAAAGAGATAATTTAATATCTATTGAGTTACTTGAATTTTGTGTTAGAGAGGTTTTAAATAAAACGGCGCTAAGGGCTATGGCCGTTCTCGATCCTGTAAAAGTGACCCTAAGTAATTTTCCCGAAAATCAAGTGGATTGGTTACCTATGGAAAACAATCCGGAAGATGTTGAAGGAGGTACAAGATTGGTTCCTTTTTCAAATCAATTATATATTGAAAGAGATGATTTTTCAGAAAATCCTCCTCCAAAATATTTTAGACTGGCTCCCGGACAATTGGTGCGATTGAAAGGCGCATATATAATAAAATGTGACGAGGTTATTAAGAATAAAGAAACGGGCGATGTTATCGAAATTGTGTGTTCTTATTTTCCGGAAAGTAAATCGGGACAAGATACATCTGGATTAAAAGTAAAAGGTACATTACATTGGGTAGAGGCATCGCATGCGGTAACGGCAGAAATACGCGATTACGAAAGGTTGTTTACTGTGCCCGAACCTGCGGCCTATGAAGACATTGATTTCTTAAGTTTTGTGAATAAGGATTCTTTAAAAATTAATGTTTCCGCTAAAGTTGAACCGTCTTTATTAGGCGCAGCACCAGGACAGACGTATCAATTTTTGAGACAAGGTTATTATTGTAAAGATAAGGATAGTAGAAGTGATTTACCTGTATTTAACAGGACGGTAGGATTAAAAGATTCTTTTGTAACGAAATGATTTCGATATGAGTGATGTGGGTCTTGGAAGATTAATCATGGATAAGGAGTTATTCTCTCTTACCATCGAACGTCTGGCACAAACGCTGATGGAAGAATTTGAACCCTTCGATAATGTTTGTTTTGTTGCTATTCAACCTAGAGGCGTGTTACTTGCCAAGCGTTTAGTTCAACGAATTTCTATTGAACCAGGTATGAATGCACCCGTTTTAGGTGTGTTGGATATTACTTTTTATAGGGACGATTTCAGAAGAAGGGATAAACCTTTGGAAGCAAATTATACCGATATGCCATTCCTCATAGAGGGAAAAAAGGTTATCTTGATTGATGATGTCTTGTACACAGGCAGAACAACGCAAGCTGCTTTAACGGCATTAAATCATTTTGGAAGACCCTCTGAAGTTACGCTTTTGGTCATGGTTAACCGACGGTTTAACAGACATCTTCCCATTCAAAGTACTTTCACGGGTATTCAGGTAGATGCCTTAGATAAGGCCTATGTTAGTGTAGAATGGGAAGAGGAATCAGGCGAGGATAAAATCATACTATTTGCTGATAAACAAGAAATTAAGCATTAAAAATGCCAATAGATAAGGAAGCGCAGCTGTCAACAAAAAGCTTGCTTGGTATCAAAGATTTGACTAAGCAGGACTTGCGGTTGATTTTTCAAACCACAGAACAATTTAAGGAAGTCCTTAACAGACCTATCAAGAAGGTACCTTCTTTAAGGGATTTGACTATTGCTAATTTGTTTTTTGAGAATTCTACAAGAACCAGAATTTCTTTTGAATTAGCTGAAAAAAGATTATCTGCTGATGTTGTAAATTTTTCGGCGGCATCATCCAGTTTAAAAAAAGGAGAAACTCTGTTAGATACCGTTAATAATATCCTTTCAATGAAGGTGGACATGGTGGTCATGAGACATCCCGCCCCCGGTGCCTGTGTTTTTTTATCCAATCATATCAATGTACCCATTATTAATGCCGGTGATGGAACGCATGAACACCCCACACAAGCGTTACTCGACGCATTTTCCATTCAAGAGAAATTAGGTGATTTGGCGGGTAAAAAAATCGCTATAATCGGTGATATTTTACACTCCAGAGTTGCCTTAAGTAATATACTGTGTTTAAAAAAAATGGGTGCCGATGTAGAAGTTTGTGGTCCACCTACCTTGATACCCAATTATATTTCTTCCTTAGGTGTGAGTGTAAGTTATTCGTTAGAGAATACACTTAAATGGTGTGACGCTGCTAATATCCTTAGAATTCAATTGGAAAGACAAAGTACAAGATATTTTCCCAGCCTTAGAGAGTATGCTACTTATTACGGAGTAAATAAGCAGATTTTAAGTAAAATCAACAAGGAATTGATTATTCTCCATCCTGGTCCCATTAACCGGGGCGTTGAAATAACATCGGAGGTGGCAGATTCACCTAACGCAATTATATTGGATCAAGTGGAAAATGGGGTAGCCGTTAGAATGGCCGTTTTATATCTCCTTGCTTCAAAACCATGAAAATTTTAATACCTAAATGGATTTTATTTCGTTAAATAGTTTGAATCTTTAAAAATAGTACGCTCATGATACGTAATTCATTGTTTTTATTACTTATTTCTATTGTACCAATTTTTGCCCAGGCACAAAAATCAAATGGCTATGAGATAAGCATTCAGATTAATGGTTTTAGTGAGAAGGAGATTTATATGGCTTATCATTTGGGGGAGAAACAGTACATTAAAGATACATTGAGGAAACAATCGAATGGTTCTTTCCTATTTAAGGGGGATACACCCCTGGAATCAGGTATTTATTTGGTTGTTCTACCTCCGGACAATAATTATTTCCAGTTAATTATAGAAAAGGGGGATCAATTCTTTTCTGTGGTTACAGAAGCTAAAGATCCATCGAAAAATATACAGATAAAAGGTTCTGTGGAGAACAAGCTATTTTATGGCTATATGAATTTTTTAGCAGAGAAGCGTCCACAATCAGAGGCTTTGAATAATCAATTAAAAGAAGAAAAGGATTCCATTAAAATAAAAGAAATAGAAGAAGCGATAGATAAAATTGATAAAGAGGTAGAGCAGTTTCAAACATCCTTTGTTGCAAATAATGCCAATACTTTTACAGGAGCCATAATAAAGGCAAATACCCCCATTAAATTACCTGAATTTTCAGGTACCGAGGAGGAACAGCAAAGAGAAGCATTTTACTATAACAGGGATCATTTTTTTGATAATATGGACCTTGGGGATGCTCGTTTCTTAAGAACCCCTTTTCTTTTTGAAAGGGTGAATACTTATGTCGGAAAACTGCAGGTTCAAGTGCCTGATTCTTTAATTAAGGCTATTGATTATGTCTTGGAAAAAACCAGAAATGCCCAGGAATCATTCCGTTATTTTGCCGTACATTATTTAAATGAATATGCCAATTCAAAATTTGTTGGGATGGATGCCGTTTATGTCCATCTGGCTGAAAAGTATTACGCCAGCGGGCAAGCACCTTGGGTCGATTCAACGCAATTAGCTAAAATTGTTGAAAATGCCATCGCGCTGAAACCTATTTTAATAGGTAAATTGGCTCCAAATATTAAAATGCAACTAAGAGATGGATCTCCTATCACCCTTCACGACGTAAAATCACCATATACCTTACTTTATTTTTGGCGTTATGACTGCGGACATTGTAAAGAATCAATGCCCGATTTAAAGGCTTTTTATGAAGAATATAAAAATAAAGGTGTTAAAATATTTGCCGTATGTGTGAAATTTAATGACGAAATTGGAGATTGCTGGAAGTACGTTGACGAAAATAAACTCGATGGTTGGATTCATACCGTTGATCCTTATCTGAGATCTAAATTTTATTCTTTATACAATGTAAAAACTACACCTCAGATTTTTATACTGGACAAGAATAAGAAAATAATCAGCAAAGGTATTGGTGCACCTCAATTAAAAGAGGTTATGGAAAAAATTATAGAGTTCGATAAGAAGGCATCTATAGAATAATGCAAATGAAAGAGCTATTTATTCTTAGACATGCGGAGGCGGTAAGTGCTAAATATGATACATCTGATTTTGACAGACAACTTAGTAAAGATGGTCTTTTAGAAGCCAGGCAGTTAGGTAAAAGATGTAATGAGGCGCATTTATTACCATCTGTAATTTATAGTAGCTCGGCCAGAAGAGCACTAACCACTGCAATTATTTTTGCCGAGGAAACTAATTTTCCGCAAGATAAAATAGTCGTTCTTCCAAAACTGTATGATTTGTATCCGAATCAAT
The DNA here is from genome assembly GCA_014190515.1 of Bacteroidota bacterium. Lineage (GTDB taxonomy): Bacteria > Bacteroidota > Bacteroidia > Chitinophagales > Saprospiraceae > BJGN01. The sequence continues at coordinate 32,237 of BJGN01000008.1, read as the reverse complement.
TAATGGACATTATATTAGAAACCTCAGATGATTTTTCCAAGATAATGGTCGTTGGACACAATCCAGTTCTTACTGTTTTTTTGAATATTTACACCATAGAAGGAATAGTCAATTTACCTACGGGCACTTTAGTTCAGGTAGAATATACTAATAATGAAACCTGGCATTCAATCAAGGAGGCGAAAGGAAATATTAAAGCAATATGGAAGCCAGAGTGGTAAAATTACTTGTTTTATTTGTTCTGACTACCGTACTTTTAAATGGGTGTGAAGAAAAAGCAGAACCTTACGATTTTTCAGATAAGGAAATAAAAACAATTCTTGCTGATATTCATACCTCTGAGGCTGCTTTACAATCCGTTTTTGGTAAAAGAAAAGATAGTTTAAGACAAGTTTACATGAATGATATTTATAAAATACATCGAACTGATTCTTTAAAAATAGTTCGTTTACTTAATAAATTAAGGGAAGATCCAGAGAAAATAGAAACTGTGTATCAACAACTATTAGAAGAAATGTCATCCATTCCTGATTAGTTTCTTTAAAATTAACATTTAATTAATATCGATAATTCATTATAAATATTTGTTAAAGTTAGTTTTACGCATGATTTACAAGAGACAATAAAATGAATATGGTTAAAATCTTAATTGTTGATGATGAACCAGATATTTTAGAATTTCTGAGGTACAATCTTGAAAAAGAACAGTTTGTCGTCTTCTCTGCCGGTGATGGCATCACGGGTTTCCAAATAGCAAAAAAAGAATTGCCAGACCTCATTATTTTAGATATAATGATGCCAAAAATGGATGGCGTAGAGTTATGCAGGTTAATAAGAGCTGATGACCATCTTAAAAATACCTTGATCACCTTTTTGACGGCTCGTGAAGAAGAATATTCTCAAATTGCTGCGCTGGATGTTGGTGGTGATGATTATATCACAAAGCCCATTCGGCCAAGGGTGCTTATAAGTAGAATTAAAGCTTTATTGCGGCGTAAACATAAAGGTTCAGCTGAAATGGAAAAAGAAACATGGCTTGAATTTGGAAATTTAAGGATTGATAAGGAAAAGGTGATGATTATCAAAAATGGAGAGCAAATAGATTTAGCTCGTAAAGAGCTTGAATTATTAATGTTGCTCGTGTCAAAACCAGGTAAGGTTTTCTCCAGAGAAGAAATTTTTAATAAAATATGGGGAAATGATGTCATCGTAGGTAACAGAACCATTGATGTGCATATCAGAAAGTTAAGAGAAAAAATTGGTGATGATTTTATTAAAACGATAAAAGGTATAGGGTATAAATTTGACTTTTAATGCTTAAAAATCCAACGCCACACCAAATATCCATCAGGTCTTCTTTGCTGACCTCTCTGGGGGTTATCATTCTTCTGTTTTCTTATTTTCAATATTTTTCCATTCCTCTAAAACCCTTGTATTATTTCTATTTTGTAACCATTGTTTTTATTCTTAATTATTTTGTTTTTAAGCATTATCTCAGCGTTTATGTTCAACGAAAAATAAAATTAATTTATAAAACGATCAGAGTTGAAAAATTACAGCCTGTAGAGAAAAAGAAACAAATAAATACCTTCAGAAATGTTTTAGAAGAAGTTGAAACAGAGGTAGCTGCCTGGGTTGAAGAGCAAAAACAGGAAATGGAGAAACAGAAGATTTGGGCAGAGTACAGAAGAAATTTCATGGGTGACATATCACACGAACTTAAAACACCTATTTTTAATATTCAGGGTTATATAGAAACTTTGCTCGACGGTGCTGTGGATGAACCTCACCTCAACAGGCATTTTTTGCAAAAGGCTTCAAAAAATGTAGATCGTTTACAAACCATAATTAATGATTTGGAGACGATCTCAAGATTGGAATCAGGTGATTCTATGCTTGAATTACGCACTTTTGATATTAAAAAATTGGTAGAAGAAGTTTTTGAGGAGCTCGAAATTAAAGCAGCTGCCAGAAACGTATCACTGATTTTCAAAGAAGGCGCTCAGCAGGGTTTTAAGGTAAAAGCGGATAGAGAAAAGGTGCACCAGGTTCTTATCAATTTAGTACACAATGCTATTAAGTATGGTAAAAACAATGGCTATATAAAATTGTCATTCTATGACATGGAACGACAAATATTAATCGAAGTGGCCGACAATGGTACCGGTATTTCCAAAGAACATCTTCCCCATTTGTTTGATCGTTTTTATCGGGTGGAAAAAAGCCGGTCCAGAAATGCCGGTGGAACAGGACTAGGCCTCGCTATTGTCAAACACATTATTGAGGCACATCAACAAACAATACATGTTAGAAGTTCTGTAGAAATGGGATCAACCTTTGGATTCACATTAGAGAAGGCTTAAATTCTTTATTTTAAAAAGGTTTGCCTATCTTTGCGCCCGAAAAAGAAGAACTTACCCATCATATATGATTAATTTATCTAATATTTATGTTCAGTACGGAGACAGGATTCTGCTGAACAAGATCAATCTCGTTATTGGAGAAAAGGATAAAATAGGTCTTGTCGGTCGTAATGGTGCCGGAAAATCTACCCTTCTCAAGATTATCGCCGGTGAATTATCGCCACATGAAGGTAATATTACGCGTCCTTCGACGAGTACTTTAGGTTATTTACATCAGGATATGGAAATTCCCCTGGGTAAAACCGTTCTTGAAGAAACACTTACCGCTTTTGAAGAAGTGAGAGATTTAGAGATGAGATTAGCAAAAATTAACGAGGAAATGGCTCATAGGACTGACTATGAATCGGATTCATATTATAAATTGCTGGAAGATTTTTCTTACGTAAATGATAGGTTCCATTACCTTGGTGGTGATTCTATGCAAGCTGATGCGGAAAGAGTTCTTAAGGGTTTAGGCTTCAAACCTTCAGATATGTCCCGCTTGACTGACGAATTTAGCGGTGGTTGGAAAATGAGGGTGGAATTAGCAAAAATGTTGTTGAAAAGACCCGATTATTTACTACTCGACGAACCTACTAACCACCTTGATATTGAATCCATTATTTGGTTAGAAAATTTTTTAGTTGGTAATTCTGGCGCACTCATTTTGATTTCTCACGATAGAGAGTTTCTGAATAAAGTGACAAGCAGAACGGTTGAAGTTGAACTAGGTACCTTGCAAGATTATAAAGCTTCCTATAGTGATTATGTTGTGTTGCGTGAGGATAGGAGAGATAAATTAAAGTCAGCTTTTGACAATCAACAAAGGGTTATTGCAGATAAGGAGAAAACAATCTCCCGATTTATGGCAAAGTCCTCTAAAACGAAAATGGCTCAATCAATGCAAAAGCAATTGAATAAAATTGAGCGTATTGAACTTGACGAGACAGATGTTTCAGTAATGAATATTCGATTCCCAACAGCTCCCCGGTCGGGACAGGTGGCTCTCGATGTGATTAATCTAAGTAAATCTTATGGAACTTTAAATATCTTGGATAATATTCATTTCAGAATGGATAGGGGAGAAAGAGTTTCTTTTGTGGGTCAGAATGGTCAGGGAAAAACGACCCTGGCTAAGATTATAGTGAATGAATTAACTTATACCAGTGGGGAAATGATTTTGGGTCATAATGTAAAAATTGGTTACTATGCTCAAAATCAGGCCGAGAATATGTCGGGTTCAAAAACTGTTCTTGAAACAATGGAGGATTCCTCACCCCCAGAAATGAGAACCAAAATAAGGTCTATTTTGGGTGCTTTTCTTTTTTCAGGTTCTGATGCTGAAAAAAAAGTATCGGTTCTTTCCGGTGGGGAAAGAGCTCGACTTGCCCTGGCTTGTTTACTCCTAAATCCTTTTAATTTACTCGTGTTGGATGAACCCACCAATCACCTGGATATGCTGTCAAAAGATGTTTTGAAAAAAGCACTGTTGGAATATGATGGTACCTTGATAGTTGTCTCCCACGATAGAGAGTTTTTGCAGGGTCTTACTGAAAAAACACTGGAGTTCAGAGATAGAAAACTGTTTGAATATCTTGGAGATGTAAATTTCTTTTTAGAAAAAAGAGATTTGCAGAATATGAGGGAAGTTGAAAAGATTAATGTCCCGTTAGTAGAAAAATTTCAAACGCCAGTCGTTTCCAATGAAGAGAAAAAAAGGCTTCAAAGAAATGTGCAGCAGTCCGAAAGGAAAATTCAGGAGTTTGAGAAGGAAATAGCTAAAATGGAAAATGAAATGGCTTCTCCTGGATATTTTGATCGCCCGGATATCAACAAACTGACAGATAAATACCATGAGGTGAAAAAGCAGTTGGAAAGTACCTTGGAACTTTGGGAAACAGCTGTGGCTGAAATTGAGGCAGCAGGTGTTTCTTTTGATTGATTCTACTTTTTTCACCCTTTTTTTATTGAGACTCCATACTTTTTTATATGTTTAATCGTTTTTCTGACAAATAAACCGCTATGATAACTCGAATTTTCGCCTTTCTATTTTTTGTAGCTTCTTTTTCTTCTATTGCGCAAACTTCTACCATTACGCTAAAGATTGAAAGTAAAGAAGCGTCTTCAGGAGAGGTAATCTGTTTAAATGTTTCTGGTTCAAATTTCAGACGTATTCTATCCACCCAATATTCAATTCAGTGGGATCCGGCCGTGATATCTTATTCAGGGCTGACAAATTTTAAATTACCCTATATGACCAAAGAGAATTTTGGTGTTCAAGCGGTCAGTAAAGGTATATTGACATGTATGTGGATTGATAATTCCTTAAAAGGCGTGAATCTGGTTGATGATTCCTCTTTGTACCAAGTTTGTTTCAAAGTAATTGGTAAATCAGGGGGTGTTTCAGGTATTAAATTTACTCAAAAACCTACTCCTTTTGAGTCAGTTAATCTTGAAGAAAAGCTGGTCACCATACAGCCAGTATCTGGTACTATAAAAGTTAAATAAAGCTTAGGGCTTAATATATTATTCTTGAAGGGGTACGATGAATCCCTCAATACCATATTTTTCTTTTAGGTTTCCTTTGTAACTACTGGCTTTTTCTCTGTTAGCAAATGGACCCAATAAAAGTTTATGAAGGATTAGTCCGTTTGCAGTTTTTACTGTTTGAACCATAATCTGTTTAAACCAAGCATTGTGTAACTTTGAAACTTCGCTCCACAGCACAGAAGCATTTTGAAATGAGCCTACTTGTATGGCAAAGCCTTTTTCAGGCAAACTGTTCAGTTGAATTTGGTATAAACCAGGCTTGAGCGTTTCGCTTACAGGAGGCGAAACTATACTCCTCTCTGTAACATGATTTTGTAGTATTCTTGTCCCATCAACAGGATCAATACGTAGCGGTAAATCCTCGGTTTCCTTAATTTCTGTTTTTGTACTTCCAGGCTGGTAAAACGGAATGTCAGGTTTCTTTTCAAGTTTTTCAACCAGAGGTTCTGAGATTTCCTTTTTTGGGAGAATAGTTAATTGAACATTTATCTTTTCATATTTTTTTAATCCAATAGTAGAAGCTGCGGCTTTTGATAATGCCAGGATTCTGTTAGGTGTAAACGGTCCTCTATCATTAATTCTTACTACTACGGACATACCGTTATCCAGTCTAGTTACCTTTACCATAGTGCCAAAGGGTATAGTATTGTGTGCCGCTGTTAATTTGGACGGATCATATAATTCACTGGAAGAGGTAACCCTACTTGCATCAGATTCTTTATAATTAATGGCAAATCCTTTCTCTTGTCCAATTAGAATAGCTATTCCTATGACTGAAAGTAAGCCAGACAAGATTAATTTTTGTAAAATCATTTTAACTAATTTGAGCGGCTAAATCAAAAATAAATAATCGGAACATTTGAAATAATCCCATCATTATCAACAAAATTCCTATCAACTTAGGAAGTAATTTTTTAAATTTCCCCAGGTGAGGTAAAAATCTGTTAGCTAATAAAACATAGGTGCTTAAAGTTATTAATTTCCCTAATGCAGCGGCAGAAATGAAACATATAATTAAATAATATGGCGTACTTTCTTTTAAATCAAATAACTTTATCGATCTGTAATAGGTTGTCATGGCAATCCAAAAGGCGATGGTAGGAATGTTCAACAGGGCAATTAACATTCCACGGCAAAATTGTAAAAAGCCGGTGTATTCTTTTTCGATGCCTAAAACCACTTTATGGTTCTTTTCTTTTTTTAAAAGAAAAAATATACCAAAGAATATTAAAAAAATAGAGGTAAATATAATGGTCAGGTGATGATCTAAGAAAGGCACCAAATAGGCAGGACTTACCTGAATGGCAATAAATGATTGAAGTAATTCTATCATTGCAGCCGCAGCGGCAAAGCTTAATCCCGCTTTTTTATTTTTTTGAACGGTTGTGTAAATTACATTTAAATTTATTGGTCCAAATGGAATGGATGCCAATAAACTGGTCAAAAAAGTTACTGAAAAAATTAGGGTGTATTTAAAATACATAAAAATAAAATATTTACAAATATAACTTAAAAAAGGCGAATTGAATTACCCAAAAAATGAGTTATATTTGGAACAAGGGAACTGATATTCATTTTAAAAAAATAATCATGAGGCTTTTATTAAGCATAGTTTTTTCGTCGCTAATCTTTTCTTCATTTGGTCAAATTGCAGACGCTCCGAAAGTAAAAGAAGGAGAGGGACCTTATAATCAATTAATTATTAGAGGGGTTACCTTAATTAACGGTAATGGGGCCCCGCCTATTGGCCCCGTTGATATCGTGGTAGAGAATAATTTAATCAAGCAAGTAAGCGTAGTCGGTTATCCAGGTGTTCCCATTCCTGAGAAAAATAGACCGGTCTTAAAGGAAGGGGGAAGAGAACTCGATGGTACGGGTAAATTCTTACTTCCTGGCTTGATTGACATGCACGGACACAGCGGTGGAGCCGCTCAAGGTGCCGGAGGTGAATATGTTTTTAAGCTTTGGATGGGGCATGGTATAACTACCGTTCGCGATCCTGCCGCCGGAAATGGTCTCGATTGGACATTGAGACATAAAAAACTTAGCCTGACTAATGAGATTACGGCACCTCGATTGTTTGTTTATAATGCTTTTGGTTCAGGTGCTAAAAATCCGATCACTACCCCTGCTCAAGCCATTGAATGGGTGAATGATAATGCGGCCAAAGGGGCAGATGGTATTAAATTTTTTGGTGCAGCACCTGAAATTATGGATGCCGCGCTAAGGGAAAATAAAAGAATTGGCTTGCGTTCAGCTTGTCATCACGCACAAATGGATGTCGCTCGCTGGAATGTTTTAAAATCGGCCAGAGCTGGTTTGACCACTATGGAACACTGGTATGGATTGCCTGAGGCTTTATTTAATGACAGAACCGTTCAGAATTATCCCCTAAATTATAACTATCAGAACGAACAACATCGCTTTGAAGGTGCTGGAAATCTTTGGAAACAAGCGGCAGCCCCCTTTTCTGACCATTGGAACAAGGTGATGGATGAACTTATTGCCCTCGATTTTACCATAGATCCTACCTTTAATATTTATGAGGCAAACAGAGATTTAATGCGCGCTCGGCGAGCTGAATGGCATGAGGAATATACACTTCCTTCTCTTTGGCGATTTTATTTGCCGAGTAGAATTTCTCACGGTTCCTACTGGCATAGCTGGGGAACAGAACAAGAGGTCGCCTGGAAAGAAAATTATAAATTATGGATGACCTTTTTACAAGAATTTAAAAATAGGGGAGGGCGCGTAACAGCCGGTTCTGATTCAGGTTTTATTTTTCAGCTTTATGGCTTCGCTTTTATTAGAGAGTTGGAATTATTGAGAGAAGCTGGCTTTCATCCTCTAGAAATCATTCGTTCTGCTACTTTAAATGGGGCAGAAGCCTTAGGCGTTGCCGATAAATTGGGTAGTATAGAAGTAGGCAAATTTGCAGATATGTTGATTGTTGACGAAAATCCACTGGAAAATCTACAAGTTCTTTATGGCATGGGGGCCATAAAATTAAACGAAAATAACGAAATTATCAGAGTAGGTGGCGTGAGATATACTATCAAGGACGGTATTATCTATGATGCAAAGAAACTTCTCGACGACGTTAAGAAAATGGTTAAAGTAGCAAAGGAAAAAGAAGATTATGAAATAAAGCAACCAGGAGATTCGAAAAAATAAATGAATCAAAGGTTTAATAAACCTGATGGTAAGTTAAAAACTAATTCTTTTTTTTCTTTATTAATTCTTACTATCAGGCTTTCATGAAGTGGAATAAGCACTTCTTTTTCGTCATGCATTATTAAGGCAGTAAAATGCCCTGGCAAACTCAATATTTTTTCTATCTTGCCAATGAGTCCCATTTCTTCATCAATAATGGTGTATCCAATCCATTTTTCATACCGATCGTCGCTGAATTCGTCCTCCTCCTCTTCCTCGTGTTCCATCAAATCTTCTTCTCTCAGGAAAATAGGTTTGTGGGCTAATGTCTCCGCATCTTCTTTTGAATTAACATCTTCTAATTTTACTAAAAAACTATTACCCTCTCTTGCTGATTCAATAAAATAGGGGATTGGGTTAGCGCCCACGCCAATAAATATCGCCTTTGCCTGAAGCACATCATCCAGATATCTTTCATCAATCTGGCATTTTAACGTACCGTTTAGCCCGTGGGGCTTTCCACACTTTCCTATTTCAATCATTGTACATCCATTTTTGGTAAATAACTACTGTGAATAATTCCACCCCCTACGACATCTTCACCTTCATAAAAAACGGCAGATTGCCCTGGGGCAATGCCATTTACCGGGGCTAAAAATTCGATGCCCAGTAGTTGTTCATCGGTCCAGTTTAGAATTCCCAGGGTACCAGCATCTTTATATCTTACTTTTGTAATAACTTCCATATCAGGAGAAATTGAAGCATATTTTTGAAGATTTGGTTGCCTGACTTTTAATCCATTTCTTGTCAATTCTTCAACGGGGCCAAGAACTACCTCGTTTTCATTGGGTCGTATTTCTGAAACAAACATTGGTTGTCCAAAGGCCATACCCAGACCTTTTCTTTGACCTATGGTAAAAAATGGATATCCTTCATGTTTACCTAATATTTTACCTGTTTTATCTACGAAATGTCCTCCATTCACCAAATCATCCAGTCCATCTACCTTTCTTCTAAGGAAATTGCGATAGTCATTATCTGGGACAAAACAGATCTCATAGCTTTCCCCTTTTTTTGCTAAATCAGTATAACCTGCGTCGTGAGCAAGTTGTCTAACTTCCGGCTTCGTTAAGTCACCTAAAGGGAATTGGCTCATTGCCAGGGCAGACTGAGTTAAGCCCCATAGAACATAAGATTGATCTTTGTTTGCGTCTTTGCTTTTAGAGATATAGTATCGGTCATCGTTTTTATTGATTTTTGCATAGTGTCCAGTTGCTATGGTTTCACAATCAAGGGCTTTGGCTCTTTTGAGCAATGCATTCCATTTTATGTGAGTATTACACAAAACACAGGGATTGGGCGTTCTTCCAGCCATGTATTCGTCCACGAAATTATCAATAACATAATCGCCAAATTCATCTCTAATATCCAGAATAAAATGATGGAAACCCATATCAACGGCCACTTGTCTGGCATCGTTTATAGAATCTAAACTACAACACCCTGTTTCCTTTTTACTTCCGCCCGACTGCGCATAATCCCATGTTTTCATAGTAATTCCAACAACCTCGTACCCCATTTCGTGTAATAAAATGGCGGTTACCGTACTATCGATACCTCCACTCATTGCCACTAAAACTTTTCCCATTTTGCTCATAATTCCACGATTATTTAGAGTAAATTATTGGATATTTCTTGTCCAATTCTCAAAGATTCCCTTACTAAAATATCAAAATCAATTTGTTGACTTCTCTGGTTCACATTAGCCACTCGTATAACAAAATAGCCATTTAGAATGGTCGAAGAAGGGGCTGCAATGCCTTGATTTTGTAATTCTAGGAGTAATTTTTTATTATTTTTATTTTGTAGAGCTAAATCATCTGTTGGAAACTGAAATCGATAGCAAACGATATTCATAGACACAGGGGTCATTAACTCTAAAGGTGGGTGACTATTAACAAGAGACCCCAGATATTGACATTGAACACAATTTTTTTCAATCATTCTGATGTAGGCGAGGCTTCCAAGTTCTTTAATGCTCATCCATACTTTTAAAGCCTTAAATCCTCTGGAAAGTTCAATGCCGAAATTATTAAATGGTTCCGGCCCTCCGGCTAAACCGCCTGGATCTGTATGTAAATAGGAAGGATTTAAAGCAAAGGTATCTCTGTGTGCTTTTTTATTTTTTATTAAAACACAACCAGCTTCATAGGGCATATACATCCATTTATGAAGATCGAAAGCGACGGAATCAGCTTCCTCGATAGGTTTTAAGGCGGTAGATAGAGAGTGAACTACTTTAGCTAAAGCTCCAAAGGCACCGTCCACGTGAAACCATATTTTTTCACTTTTACAAATAGCGAGTAATTCGTCCAGAGGATCTATGGCACCTGTGTTTACTGTTCCAGCATTTCCGACAATACAAAATGGTAAGAAATTATTTTCTTTGTCTATTTGTATTTGACTTTTTAAGGCAGCGATATCTATCTGAAAGGCTTCATTAACGGGAATTTTCCGAAGGTTATCTGTTCCAATTCCTAAGGCCTCGATAGATTTTTGAATACAGCTATGAGATTCTGTTGAGCAATAAGCAACAAGTTGTTTTCCAGCAGCATGCAAACCTGATTTTCTGATTATTTCTGGCAATACATTGTTTCTGGCTACATTTAAGGCAGTAAAATTTGCCATGGAACCACCGCTCAATAAAATTCCTGAGGCATCGGAGGGATAGCCAAGAAATTCCTTGAACCAATCTAAAACCTGACCTTCAACGTACATAGCAGCATGTTCACCAATAGCGAGATTGGGATTCATGGCTGCTGCCAGCATTTCGGCAAAAACCCCCATTGGGGTACCCGTTCCTTGAACAAAAGCAAAAAAGCGGGGATGTACATTTCCTTTATTATAGGGAAGTATATTTTTTTTAAAATCCTCGTAAACGGCTAAAGAATTCGTTGGATTATGTGGTATACTGGTATTAAAAGTGTCTTTTACGTCGTCTGGGATAGGTCGCCATACTGGTTGTTCTCTTATGGTCGATAAATACGAAATCATATCATCCACCATAAGGTGTCCTAACTGTCTCATTTCATCCCAGTTAGAAGGATCTAACGTTTCGTTCATCGATTTTTATTTTTTGATGTCGCAAAATTAAGTAATTTCGTGCAAATGATTTTGCTATTCAACTTTTACAATGAAAACCCGGGAAAGAATAATATATAAGGCTATTGATTTATTAAATGAGAAGGGTATTCCGAATGTAAGTATGCGAGAAATAGCCGACGCCCTTGACATGAGTGTTGGAAATGTTACCTATTATTTTCCCCGCTGGAACGATTTAATGGAGGAACTTAATCATCAGATGATGTTGGAAATTAGTCATCTTCCCCGGATTCCCTTTGATTTGAGTGACCTGCATTCTGTTTTTGAAAGAGTGCCAATGGTTCAGGAAAAGTATGGATTTATTACCAGGGATATTCATTTGTTTATTTCTCATTACCCGGAATTTGCAAGATTAAGAAAAACATTGGTGGGTTCAAGAATAGAGGACATGATTAATCAACTTTCTGTTTGGGCCCAACAGGGTATTTGCCATGAAGATTCTAGCGATCACAATCATAAGAGAATTGCCGTAAAAATGTGGTTATTTCTTGCAAGTTGGTCGGTACAAGATACGCTGCTTCGGGAAACGGAATATGCCTTAAGTAAGGAAGAATTTTTGGCAATTATCTGGCAGATATTTACACCACACTTCACTCCCTTAGGGATGGAAAAATTTAAAGAAATAAAGGAAAGAGCTCAGTTTTAAATAAAAAAGCCCATTTGAACTTAATCAAATGGGCTTTTCTTAGGTTGAAAAATTTATTCCTCTAAAGAATTATCCCAGCAACCTTTCATTTGTAATTCAAAAGAAGGCATTCTTCCAGCAAGGGGAGAAGCTGGTTTAGGATATTCTCCGCTTAAAATTAAAGTAGCACGTTGTGCCAAGTCTAAATAGTGCGCTTTTGTTGTTGCATCAGCTGTCGTAGAAGATTCTCTGGTTGCAGCCATTTTTACCTGACTAACGGTAAGTCTTGCCAATGAACTTATATCAGATTGTGAAACATCCATATTGTCCATGGTAAGAAGGCTTGCCAACTTATCAAGAAAAGCTCTGTGCAGGTTTCTTCTATACGGATCAGGTACAGTATGTAGGTCTAACTCTCTGAAAATCATTTTTTTACTATCGAAAAACAGTTCACTTAAGCTGTATGCTTTTTTACCTTGTAATGCTGCCTGTTCAGACAATCTTTTCATTCTATCCTGGGCAAAAAGCGCGCTTAGCGTGGAAGTTTGCAGAGATCTTATTCTGTCCATTGTACCAGATCCTTCAATTTTTCCAAGAATTTCGTTATTAATCATCCAGTAAGGAGTTGTAAACAACTGGCGATCGAAAAATTGCATAGCTCTTATTTGTTTTTCGCGGGCAACGTTAACATAAACTGGACCTTTTTGTTCTCCCGTTTTGTCATATTCATAGGTACCACCTACATTATTTACAACGTGACCCATGTAACGGCGAAATTGTCCAGCCACATTGGTATATAGTTCGGTAAGTTCGGCAAAATCTTCACCAGGTTTTACAGTCCAGTCTATTAATTTACTGGTAATGACCTTTAAGTTCTCAATACCTAGATCAGAAGCTTTTATAGCATCATCGCCGATATCTTCTGTCTGACCACTTGGATCAATGGTATTGAACTGCTGTTGACCATAGCGGTAAATTGGATTGCCAGCTTTATTAAGAATCCACGAATTTAGGGTAGGTTTCTCTTTTTCCGGATCACTGGTATCTTTAATAAGTCTGTATCCCCATTCTATAGACCATTTATCATAAGGACCGACGGCTGCATAAAATCCTGCACCTTTATCCTGCGGTTGAGCCACATAATTAAAACGGGCATAATCCATAATAGAAGGTGCGACGCCCATTCTTTGAACGAAACCTGGAGCGCGAAGGGAATCTACGGAGTAAGCAGAGCTTGAACCCATATTATGGGGCAATCCTAAGGTATGACCTACCTCATGAGCGGCAACGAAGCGAATTAATTCACCCATTAATTCTTGCTTAAATTTAGGCGTTCTTGCCTCTGGATTAGCTGCTGCGGTTTGAATAAAGAACCAATTTCTAAGTAGGTTCATCACATTATGATACCATAAAATATCAGATTCAATGATTTCGCCTGATCTTGGGTCATGGACGTGGGGTCCAACAGCATTTTGAATATCAGTAGTAATATAGCGTATTACAGAGTAGCGAACATCTTCAGGGGACCATTCCGGGTCTTCTTCCGGTGTAGGTGGGTCTTTGGCAATGATGGCATTTTTGAAACCTGCTGTTTCAAAAGCAGCCTGCCAATCTTCAATACCTTTCTTAAGGAAGGGACGCCATTCCATTGGAGTACCTGGATCGATGTAATAGACAATTGGTTTAACAGGTTCAACTAATTCTCCTCTGAAATAAGCAGCGGGGTCTTTGGGTTCCAGTCTCCAGCGGGTAATTAATGTTTGATTAGCCGCTTTCTGTTCATCCAAACCGTAATTTGTTCTTGAAAGGGAAAAATAACCTACGCGTTCATCTAAAAATCGTGGCTGCCAAATCTTTTCAGGTAACAAAATAAATGATTGATTCATTTCAATACTTAGCGTATTAGTCAGCTGATTATCAGGTATGTTAGTTCCCGTAAAAGTAAGTACATGTCTTACCTCCGTATTTTGAGGATAACTCTTCATACTTGTCACGTAAGATCTTTTAGCATCTAATGCTTGTATTTCAAAAGTCCTTTTTTCAGTCTTAGTAAGTGGACCAATCATGGGAATGTCAGAAGTGAATAAACCAGTAGCGTCGAAAACAACGGCACTCGAATCTTTTGACATGGTAGCAAGATCAAAAACCATAATAATAGGCTCAAAATTATTTCGTTGAACCGCTTTTGCTACGGGTAAAGAAGGATCTGCTATAGCATCGTAAGTCACGGATTTCAATAAAACTTTGTCGTCCTGCAAATACCAGCGAACGATTTGCTGAGGTCTGGAACGCATACCGGCACCACCGAAATTAAGTCCCTTTACATGCCCCGAAATTACGCTCGCAACAAGAATATCCCTGCCCAAAATCACTTTTGGAACCTCAAAAAAGTATTTTTGTCCCACTCTGTGAATGGTAAATAGTCCGGCGTCAGTAACAGCGTCCGCTGGAATAATATCGGAAAAAGATTTTGCCTTAGCCGGTTTTTTTGCCGCCGCAGCTGGATCCTTCGAGGGATCTTCTTGTGCCTGGATTTGTATGAATAACAAACAAAGTCCAATTGTAATGATTAATTTGTGCATAAGTAGATTAGTTTCAAATCAATAATTCGGTTCAAAAATTTATTCTTTCAAGATAATCTTTTCTTCCAATTTAGGCATTGGATTCTTAAGTTTAAGTTGTTCTCCAAGTTGGTGAGAAGCTGCAAAGGAGGTAATGGTTGAGTTTAACATATCACTTGCTGCTGTGGGACTATTTGGCAACAAAATAAGATTGCTATTCACCTTTTCACTTAATGATTGCAACGTGTCATAATGTTGTGTAACTACAATTAATGCAGAGGCTTCCTGAGAATTGATACCCACCTTATTTAAAAGATGAACTGATTCCTCTAAACCTCTGGCAATTTCCCGGCGTTGATCTGCAATACCTTGTCCATGTAATCGCTTACTTTCAGCATCAGCTCTCGCTTTAGCAACAATCTTAACCCGCTCTGATTCTCCCTCATATTCAGCGGCGATTTTCTCCCTTTCCGCGGCATTGATTCTATTCATAGCATTTTTAACGGCATGATCAGGGTCAATATCTGTAACCAGTGCTTTAACTATACCATAACCGTAGGTATTCATAGCTTCTTCAAGTTCTCTTCGGATGGCAACAGCGATATCATCTTTTCTTTCAAAAACGTCATCTAGTCTTAATTTTGGCACTTCAGCCCGAATGGTATCAAACACATAAGCTGTAATCTGTTCGGTAGGGTTATCCAGTTTATAGAATGCGTCATAAGCTTTCTCTTCCAAGACTTTAAACTGCACGGATACTTTGATTTTTACAAATACATTGTCCTTTGTTTTTGTTTCAACATTCACATCCAGTTGTTGGATTTTCAAGGAAATTTTTCCAGAAATTTTATCCACTCCAGGAATTTTAAAATGTAATCCGGGTTTTCTAATGCTGTGGAATTTACCAAATCTTTCCAATATGGCTACTGTCTGCTGTTTGATGGTAAACATGCCGGACATGAATACAAAAATACCCAGTAAAACGAATAAATAATTTGCAATAATCCAATCCATGATTTTAATATTTAAAGAGATTTAATTTCACTGTTTAATTTACTAAGCACATCCTTTGCGTCACCAAACAACATTTTAGTTCTTTCGTGAAAAAACAAAGGATTTTCAATGCCAGCATAGCCAGACCGCATACTTCTTTTAAGAACAATAACCGATTTGGCGTTCCATACCTTTAATACAGGCATTCCATAAATGGGACTTCCCGGATCATTTTCTGCCGCTGGATTTACCACATCATTAGCACCTACAATGATGGCAACATCTGCGGAACTTAGTGCACTGTTTGCCTCGTCAAGGTCTAATAATTTAGGATAAGGTACATCAGCCTCTGCTAAAAGTACGTTCATGTGGCCAGGCATTCTACCGGCAACAGGATGAATAGCGTATTTAACATCAACCCCATTGGCTGAAAGCTGGTCATCAATTTCTTTACAAATTTTTTGCGCCTGAGCAACCGCTAATCCATAGCCAGGTACAATTATAACTGATTGAGAATAGTAGAGTTGTATGGAAGCATCATTTAAAGAAATTTCCTTAACAGAACCACCTGTTGCAGTAGCACCAATAGCGGAAGTTCCACCGAAACCTCCAATTAAAACATTCCAAATGGAACGGTTCATTGCATTACACATCATTACCGTCAATATAGTCCCGGATGCACCCACCAAAATACCGCCAACAACCATGAACTGACTATCGAATAAGATACCTGCAGCGGCACCGGAAAGGCCGGAAAAGGAGTTAAGCAAAGAAATAACCACAGGCATATCTGCGCCACCAATAGGGGCTACGAAACTTACGCCATAGATTAATGAAATAACAAGGAAAATAATCGCAGCTTCCATCCCTATGGCTTCACCTTGCATTAGTATGTAGGCACCTAATCCAATGAGACCAGCAAGCATAACCATATTAATAACACTATGTTTTGGTAAGGTTACCTTTTTGTCGTCAACAAGATCCTCCAATTTTGCGTAGGCAAAAATACTACCCGTAAAAGCGACACCACCAATAAATAAGGTTAAAAGGACGGTTAAAAAACCAAGCGTATCTACTACCTTGGTTTCATCATAATAATGTATAACATCAGCTAACCCCAATACAACAGCACAAGCGCCTCCTAATCCGTTGAAAACGGAAACCATTTGTGGCATAGATGTCATAGCCACTTTTATTGCTGAATAATATCCAATAATGGTACCGACAATAAGCGCTGCAAAAATCCAAATATAATTATTTGGAACATTGCCTTCCAACGGCATAATCAGGGCCGCGATAATGGCCAGGGTCATACCAACGCCGGCATATATATTTCCTTTTCTTGCAGTATCTGGTGAACTCATCAATCGGAGTCCCCAAATAAAGCCAATAGAACCTAATAGGAAAAAAATCTCTATAATAAAAGTAAGTAGCATAGTATTATTTCTTTTTCTTTTTAAACATTTCAAGCATTCTGTCAGTGACCACAAATCCACCTGCTGCATTAATCATACCCAACACAATTCCAGCAAATCCAAGAGAGAGGGTAAGATAATCTGTTGGTTCTGTTAAACGGACCAATAAGATGGCCCCTATGACAACCACGCCGCTTATGGCATTGGAACCGGACATTAAAGGGGTATGCAGAACGGTTGGAACTTTTGCGATAATCTCAAATCCCAATAAAACGGTAAAAGCTAATAAGTATATTATCAGCAAATTATCTAAAAAAAAGCCATAAAAATTTTCCATAAAAAATCGTTATTTTATAAAATTAAGCGAATAACTCAGGGGTTATACAAGCACCTTTAATGATTTCGTTATTGAAATCAGCATGTAGAGTACCTTCCCGAACCATAGTCTTTAAGAAATTCAAGACATTGTTGCTATATAGGAAACTTGCGTCCTGAGGCATTTGTGCGGCCAATTGAGAATTTCCAATGATGGTTACTCCATTTACAACAATCGTTTCATTGTCTTTTGAAAGCTCGCAATTTCCACCTGTAGAAGACGCTAAGTCAATGATAACAGAACCTGCTCTCATTTGATTTACCGTTTCTTTTTCCAGTAAAATGGGTGCTTTTCTGCCTCTTACCTGAGCTGTGGTAATAATAATATCTGATTTTACAGCTCTGGCCTGAACTTCAGCTCTCTGACGAGCCAGGAATTCTTCCGTTTGCTCTACGGCGTATCCACCAGCACTTTTGTCATCTTTTGCTCCTTCAACTTCAATAAACTTACCGCCTAAACTTTGTACTTCTTCTTTTACAGCCATCCTGGTATCAAACACCTCAACAATGGCACCAAGACGTTTTGCTGTGGCAATAGCTTGTAGTCCCGCAACCCCGGCGCCTAAAATCAAAACTTTAGATGGTTTTATACTTCCTGCCGCGGTAATCAACATAGGTAAATACCGGGGAAGTTTAGCTGCGGCAACCAGCACTGCCTGATAGCCTGCGATGGAAGCCATAGAGGACAAAACATCCATTGATTGAGCCAGCGTAGTTCTGGGTATCATATCCATACTAAATGCTTTCTTTCCTTCCTTCAACAAGTTTGGAACTGCCTCTGCATCAGCAAATGGGGCAAATTGGGATATCATTATGGCATTTTGATTGACCAACTTCCATTCTTCTTGAGATAGTGGATTAAATGTAACAATAATGTCTGCTTGTTTCAAGACCTCATTACGGCTCAATACAGTTGCCCCAACATAATCATTATCAGAAAAAAAGGATGCATCCCCGGCACCCGCTTCCATAATCACAGAAACGCCTAACGCGGACAATTTAGAAAGAGTGTCGGGTACAATAGCTACCCGGGGATCTCTGCTCTCTTTTACTATTCCTACCTTCATTTTTAGTATTTTTCAACAAATATCAATGATAATTATCTTATTTGCTATAAAGCCGCCCACCTTATTTTCCAAGATAGACAAATATGCGGCATTTTCCGCCTACTATTCTATAAGTTTTTTAACTTATCGCTAAATTTTTCAATGACTTTGGTCACTTTGGGTTTAACTACATAAGTACAGTAAGGATTTCGATCACCCACTTTTTGGAAATAGTTATTATGTTCCCCCTCTGCCGGATAAAATTCCTGACATTTTTCTATAAAGGTTACAATATTGGATCCCCAGAGAGGTTTTGCTTCCTTTTTGATAGATAATTCAATAATTTCTCTCTCGTTGTCATCGGCATAAAAAATGATAGACCTATATTGAGGGCCTACGTCATTTCCTTGTTTATTTAGGGTTGTAGGGTTATGGATTTGCCAAAAAACCCTTAAAAGGTCATCTAAACTGATTATCTCCGGGTCGTATATTATTTTAACGACCTCGGCATGATTTGTTTTTCCTGAACATACCTCTTTATAATTAGCGGTTTCTTTGGTTCCCCCGGCATAGCCAGATTGAACAGATTCTACTCCATTAAGTAATTGGAAGGCAGCTTCAAGACACCAAAAACAGCCACCTCCAAGAATGATTTCATTCATGATAATTATTTAAATAAGTGATTTGAATATTGGTCTAATTTTTCAAAAAACAGGAACATTCCCGCTTTCATTTCTTCATCTAAATGATAATATATATTATTTGAAAAATAGCTTTTTAAGTCAAAACCGGTAGGTGAATCGGGTAAGAGCAAGAGTAGCTCGGGTATAGCTGCTAATCCTGCACTGAGGGCATTATTAAAATCGTTTTCGAAATTTTCCTCTACTTTATGGTTACTTACCCAGGCAGCAAACACGAAGGGAAGGGAAGTATGTTCCCGCCAGGCTTCACCTAAGTCATAAAAATAAGGATATTTTTCGTGCAAGCCCATGGTTCTGTCCCCAATGATAAGTAAGCCGGTATTTTCAGAAACATGATTTTCAAACCCTGGTTGGCCTGCTATGAAATGGAGTTTTTGTTGCCAGAACTCTTTTAATAAAATTTGAACAAGGAGGACAGATGTTCGGGAATGGAAATCGAGAATTAAGGTATCTAGTTGATCAATAGGTTTATAGGAAAAAATGCCAACTGTTTTTACTTTGTTTTGAGCACCAATACAATAATTGGAGAACAAAGTGGCATTAGGTATTTGAGGAATTACAGCGGTGGGAATGAGCGCTAGTTCTACCTCTTCATGAATCATTTTACTGGCACAGGCAGATGGGATATCCAGCATTAGGTTGATCTTTCCCGCCAAATGACTATTCAATAACCCATACAATAGAGGTTTGGTATTCAAATAGCTTACCGCTGCAATATTAATTTTTTCTGCTAATGGATTAGAAAGGAAAGCCATTGTCGGAATTTAAATGGCTTATATCGTTCATTAAAATAGAATTAAAGCCATTTTTATCTTTTAAAAATTGGTATAAACCGGTATTTTTATGGCTAAATTTTTCCATTTCCGATACGGGGAGACCAAAAAAATAAGTCATCATACAGCGCATTGCTCTACCATGGCTACAAATTAGAATGGTGGATTCCTCTCTTGTTTCAAGCCACTGCATAAAAACCTCCATTCTTGCGGCTAGTTCCGCGGCACTCTCCCCATTTTCAAGCCTTGTCTCATAACGGCCATTCTGCCAGTCGGTTATAGCTTCTTTGTAGGGTTGTTCCATCCAGGTTGCATAAGATTTACCTTCGTGAATGCCCCAGTTCATTTCGTTGATTTCAGGTAATTGCACCCAAGGTATGCCTTTATCAATAAAGGATTTAACCGTTTGGTGCGTCCTTTGAAGAGTCGATGTTACGACCAATTCAAAGGGAATTTCCTGGTATTTTTGATAGAATGCTTTCGCTTGTTCTTCCCCTTTTTGATTTAACGTTCCGTCAATACCAGACCCCTGAACTATGGCAAGTCGATTATTCTCTGTTTCTCCGTGACGAAGTATATAAATATTTTTATTCATTTATTAATTATTGACAACGGGTAAAGAGACATAACCTTTAATTACTTCGTCTTCCTTAAAGGTTTCGTTAGTGTAATCATGAAGGACATTATAAAGTGTGTCCCGTTCTAAAGGATGTTTCCCTACCGCTTTTATTAAATTGACCAAGTCGCGGGTACTTAGAGAAGGAGTTTGCTCTTCTGACCCCGCCATACTGTATATTTTTGTAGTATCATCAATGGTTCCGTCAATATCATCTACACCAAACGACAGAGATAATTGGGCCATATTCCTACCAATCATTGGCCAATACGCTTTAATGTGGTCAAAATTGTCGAGATAGATGCGACTCACTGCATAATTTCGAAGGTCGTCCAGAGCGCTAACTTCTTTCAGGTGAGACAATTGATTATCCTTATTCCTAAATTTCAGGGGAATAAACGTTTGAAATCCCCCCGTCTTATCCTGTAAATTCCTTAATTTTTCTAGATGATCTATTCTATGAAAATAGGATTCAATATGTCCATAAAGCATAGTGGCATTTGATTTTTTACCTAAATCATGCCATATTTCATGAATTCTCAACCATTCTTCACCGGAACATTTACCACCAGCAATCTGGTCTCTTATTTCTGGGTGAAAAATTTCAGCACCCCCACCTGGCATAGAATCCAGGCCTGCCTCCAGCATGAGTGCCATGCCTTCTTCGACGCTAATTTTTTCTTTCTTGAAAATATAATGGTATTCGACGGGAGTTAAGGCCTTTATGTGTAACTCTGGACGATGTTTTTTTATCGTTTTAAACAATTCAGCATAAAATGAAACATCATATTTAGGAAGGACACCTCCTACAATATGAACTTCCGTAACAGGTTCCTGATCATATTTGCGGACTATATCCATCATTTCATCGAGGGTATATTCCCAACCGTCTTTTCTCTCTTTTATTAATCGGGAATAGGAGCAAAAAGTACAGGTATAAATACAAACATTGGTAGGCTCAATATGAAAATTCCTATTAAAATAAGTGTTCTTTCCATTTTTCTCTTCCCGAATAAAATTAGCTAAGGTACCTAAGTAACCAAGAGAGGCATGTTCAAAAAGATATAATCCTTCTTCCGGTGTAATCCTTTTTTTGTCAAAAACTTTTTTCGCAATATCAGCTAAATGTATATCCTCATTATTCAGGCAAACTTGCTTTGAATCGTTTTCCATAAAACGGTATTTTTATCTTAAACGCAAAAAGATGAAAAGTCGTTCAAAACAAACAACTAGAAAATGGTAAGAAGGAGGATAAAAATTATATAGCCAATATTTTTGCTGCTATAAGATCACCAATTTCGGAACATTTACAAGAATGGGGCAATTGTAATTCGGCGGTGCCGTAACCACTTTCCAATAGGTTTTTCACGCTTTCTCTGATAATTTCAGCTTCTGTATGCAGATTAAATGAATCTAACATCATGGCCGCAGATAAAATGGTTGCCATGGGATTTGCAATATCTAAGCCTGTGGCTTGGGGATAGGATCCGTGAATGGGTTCATAGAGCGATGTTTTTGCACCGACCGAAGCGGAAGGTAATAATCCCATGGAACCAGTTATTACACTTGCTTCATCACTTAGTATGTCACCGAACATGTTTTCAGTGAGCATAACATCAAATTGAGAGGGAAACTGAATGATTTGCATGGCAGCATTATCTACAAAGAGGAAATCAAGTTCCACATCGGGATATTGGGCTGAAATACGCTTTACTTCATCGCGCCAAAGTCTTGACGTTTCCAATACGTTGGCTTTATCTACCAGGGTTACTTTTTTGCGTCTAAGTCTGGCAGCTTCAAAGGCTAAGATGGTAATTCTGGCGATTTCCTCCCTGGAATAAACGCAGTGGTCATAAGCCGTATCATCCTTTCTACCTTTTTCACCAAAATAAATACCCCCAGTCAATTCTCGATAGATAACAAAATCTACGCCTTTAATTTTTTCTTCCTTTAAAGGAGATAAAGACAATAGTGTCGGATAGGTGGTAACGGGTCTGACATTTGCAAATAAACCTAAACTTTTCCTAAGTTTAAGTAAGCCCTGCTCTGGTCTCACGGGAGCACTGGGGTCGTTGTCATACTTGGGATCGCCAATAGCCCCAAAAAGCACTGCATCACTTTGTAAACAGATGTCAAGCGTTTCTTCGGGAAGTGGATTTCCGGTTTTATCTATGGCTATGGCGCCAACCAAAGCAAATTGAGTATGGAACGTATGATTAAATTTTTTTTCAATGGCAGATAACACCTTTAAGGCTTGTTCAATGACTTCCGGGCCGATGCCATCACCGGAGAGAACGGCTATATTCTTTTCCATAGTTATTTTATTGGATTAAATGGGTAGCGGTTGTTTTCTTCAAAGGTGCTTATGATTTCTTTTTGACTCAACAGAAAGTCAATATCATCGTACCCATTCAAAAGACATATTTTTTTATAAGGATCCATTTCAAAATATTCAACTTCTGAACTATTTGAAATGGAAATAGATTGTTTTTCTAGATTTATTTCAAGTCCGGCATTGGGGTTATTTTCAATCGCCTCGAATATTTTGTTTAAAAAGCCATCTGATACCGTAACAGGAAGGAGGCCGTTATTTAGTGCATTGCCCTTAAAGATATCAGCAAAAAAACTTGATACCACCGCTTTGAATCCATAATCAGCTATGGCCCAGGCAGCGTGTTCACGACTGGATCCACAACCAAAATTTCTACCTGCCACGAGAATGGCACCTTTATAGATAGGGTTATTTAGAATAAAATCAGATTTTTGACTTCCATCTGGATGGTACCGCCAATCCCTGAATAAATTATCTCCAAAGCCTTCGCGTGTAGTTGCCTTTAGAAATCTGGCGGGAATAATCTGGTCGGTATCAATATCTTCAATAGGAAGAGGAACGGCAGTAGATTTTAATAGAGTAAATTTTTCCATGAGTAAAATTAGGCTGGTTTAATCGAGGCTTACGTCAATAATTTTCCCATTAATCGCTGCAGCTGCGGCCATTAATGGACTGGTCAAAATAGTGCGCGCACCAGGACCCTGTCGTCCTTCGAAGTTTCGATTGGAGGTAGAAACACAATATTCATTCGCTGGAATTTTATCTTCATTCATACCAAGGCAGGCAGAACAGCCAGGTTCTCTAAAATCAAAGCCAGCTTCTTTAAAAACAAGATCAAGACCTTCCGAAATTACTTGTGCCTCGACTTGTTTTGAGCCTGGCACAATCATAGCTTTTACATGCGGAGCTTTTTGTTTTCCTTTGACATAGTCGGCAACCAATCGCAAATCCTCCATTCTTGAGTTGGTACAGCTACCTATGAAAACATGCTGAATTTCTTTTCCCAAAAGAGATTCCCCAGCATGTAAACCCATGTAGGATAATGACTTATCGAAACTATTTCTGTTGGCCGGATCTATAGGTTCTGGAATAGACTGTCTAACACCCATACCCATACCCGGATTAGTTCCGTAAGTTACCATTGGCATGATATCGCTTGCCTGGAAAGTAAATTCTACATCAAAGGAGGCATCCTCATCGGTAGGCAGCGTTTTCCAATAACTTACTGCCTGGTCAAATGCGGCATCTTTTGGGGCGTATTTTTTACCATTTACATAGTCAAAAGTTTTTTCATCAGGGGCTATCAATCCACCTTTTGCGCCCATTTCAATGCTCATATTACAAATCGTCATCCGACCCTCCATAGAGAGATTTCGGATAGTACTTCCTGCATATTCAACAAAATAACCGGTTCCACCGCTAGTGGTTAATTTTGATATAATATACAAAATGACATCTTTTGCCGTTACGCCCTGGTGAAGCGTACCTTCTACATTGATACGCATTTGCTTTGGCTTCAGTTGTAAAAGACATTGAGAAGCAAGCACTTGTTCTACCTGGCTGGTACCGATGCCAAAGGCTATACAACCAAATGCGCCGTGAGTTGACGTGTGAGAATCGCCACACACTATGGTCATTCCGGGTTGTGTGATACCCAATTCCGGGCCTATAACGTGCACGATACCTTGGTATGGGTGTCCTAAACCATACAAGGAAACGCCATATTTATTACAGTTTTCAATTAATTTATCTACCTGAAACTTAGATAATGGTTCGCTAATAGGTAAATGTTGATTTTGTGTTGGAACATTATGATCAGCAGTGGCAATCGTCTGAGCCGTCCTGAAAACAGGTATATTTCTGGAAGCCAGGCCGTCAAATGCCTGAGGGCTGGTAACTTCATGAATAAAATGACGATCAATGTATAATACCGCTGTTCCACCTTCTACGGTATTTACTACGTGATTATCCCAGATTTTGTCAAACAGGGTTTTGGCCATGATAGAACGTTTTTTATTTAAACAGGTGAGTTTACTCTTACTTTTGCTATTAATTTTTCCAAATCTTCGTTTATTACCTCTTTTTGAGCGTCGGCAACAGATAAAAATAAGGAATAAACTAAATCCAGTTCATCTTTCGTCAGGTCAAACCCTATTTGTTTGAATCGATAAGCAATAGCTGCCCTGCCACTTCTTGCTGTAAGGACAATTTTTGAGGTATCAACACCGACATCACGAGGATCCATGATTTCATAAGTATCTCTTTGCTTTATAACACCGTCCTGGTGAATGCCCGATGAATGAGCAAAAGCATTATCGCCCACAATGGCTTTATTGGGTTGCACTGGCATACCCATTTTGTCCCTGACCAAATGACTTATCGGATTTAATAATTTTGTTTCAATACCCGTAATCAAATTGAGATAAGGGTGTTGTTTCATAATCATAACTACCTCTTCTAATGCGGTATTACCTGCTCTTTCACCAATACCATTAATGGTACATTCTATTTGTCTGGCACCATTTAAAACGCCTGCAATGGAGTTAGCTGTAGCCAATCCCAGATCATTATGACAATGAGTGGAAAGAACGGCTTT
Source organism: Bacteroidota bacterium (assembly GCA_014190515.1). Taxonomy (GTDB): domain Bacteria; phylum Bacteroidota; class Bacteroidia; order Chitinophagales; family Saprospiraceae; genus BJGN01. Next base: position 6,937 of record BJGN01000008.1, on the reverse strand, counting down.
TTCAATACCTGGAACATTATCGCGGAGATAAGCTATTTTTTGACCATACTCCTCAGGAAGGCAATATCCGGTGGTATCGGGTATATTTAAAACAGTGGCTCCAGCCTTTAAAACAGCTTCAATGACTTCCGCTAAAAATACATTATCCGTTCGTCCAGCATCTTCTGCATAAAATTCAACATCCTCAACAAAGGTTTTGGCATATTTTACCGCCGATACCGCTCGTTCAATTATTTTTTCTCTTGTGGTATTAAATTTATGGACAATATGAGAGTCAGAGGTACCAATTCCTGTGTGTATCCTTGGTCTTTTTGCATATTTTAATGATTCGGCCGCCACTTTGATATCTTTTTCAACTGCACGGGTAAGTCCGCAAACTACTGGGTAGGATACAGCTTTACTAATAGCTTCCACAGAGGCAAAATCGCCAGGACTTGAAATAGGAAAGCCCGCTTCAATGACATCGACACCTAATCTTTCGAGCTCTAATGCAATATCAATTTTTTGATTTGTATTAAGTTTACATCCAGGAACTTGTTCCCCATCCCGAAGTGTAGTATCAAATATATATATACGATTATCCATGTGCGCAGTATTTTGTATGTTTGCAGAACGTAAATTTACCTAACCTCTTTGGCCGTAATAGGTTCAATAATCTATTTTAATACACCTTAACAAAGGGCAAAATAGTGATTAATAATTTGAAATTGAGTAAATTGTAAAAATAAATTCTACAATGCCCAAACAAAAAACTGATGATCTCGTGACGTTGATTAATTCATTGTCCAGAGCAGAAAAACGACATTTTCGCTTGTTTGTCAAACGCAATCAGAATTCAGAAGATATTTTATTCCTTCAACTATTTGATTTACTTGAAAAAAAGGGTGAATATGACGAGGATCAAATTTTAAAAAAAATTACGGAAATTAAAAAAACACAGCTTTCTAATCTGAAAGCCCACCTTTATAAACAATTACTTACCAGCCTTAGATTATTAAGTACAAAGAGTTCTCTGGATATACATATCAGAGAATTATTGGATTGTGCACGTGTCTTGTATAATAAAGGTCTTTACAGACAGGCGCTCGATATGTTGGATAAAGCTAAATTAAAAGCAAAACAAGCCGAGTTTAGTTCCTTATCACTTGAAATTCTTGAGTTTGAAAAACATATCGAGGGACAATATATTACCAGAAGTATTGAGGGAAGAGCTGATATAATTACGAATGAAACCATTGAATTATTAAAGGTTATCAAAAATAATCATCAATTTTCAAATCTTTCCCTCCAACTATACGGTCTTTATTTGAAAATAGGATTCGTTCGTAATTTTAAAGATTATGAAATGGTCAAACTATTTTTTAATGCAAAATTACCTAACGTTCCTTATGTGGAACTTGATTTTATGTCAAAGATTTACCACGACCAGGCTCATGTTTGGTTTTATCACATGACACAAGATTTTCCATATTGCTACAAATATGCCTCCAGATGGGTCTCTATTTTTGAAAAAAATGAAGAAATAATTCTTATTCATGGTATTTTGTATTTAAAAGGTCTTCATAACTTATTGACCGCTTTATTTAACATGTGGCAATATGAAAAATATTGTGAAGTCCTGAAAAAATTATTAGTTTTTCCGGATTTTTACCAACTGGAAAAGGAAATGAATATGGAAGGTAATTACTACCTATTTAAATACAATCATCTGATTAAAAAACATTTTCTGGAGGGTAGTTTTACCGAAGGTATTCAGATTATCCCTGAGTTAATGGAGCTTATAGATAGTGATCAGTACAATTGGGATAATCACCGAATCATGGTTTTTTATTACAGAATTGCCTGTTTATATTTTGGAGCAGGTGAAAATAAAAATGCCATAACTTATTTAAATCTTATTTTAAATGAGAAAAATTCAGATTACAGAACGGACATACAGATTTATGCCCGAATTTTAAGTTTAATTGCTCATTATGAACTTGGAAACGCGCAATTAGTAGAATATCAGGTTAAATCGGTATATCGCTTTTTAAGTAAAATGGAGGAACTCAGTGCCGTTCACAGGGAGATTTTCAGGTTTATAAGAAAACTTCCAAGAATACAGGCAGCAGGGATTAAAGAGGAATTCCTTAGCCTTAGGCAGAGATTAGAACAATTAGAATTGGATCCTTATGAAAAAAGACCTTTTTTGTATTTAGATATTATTTCTTGGCTGGATAGCAAGATAAAAGGCAAATCAGTGCAAGAAATTGTTCAGCAAAAATCGTTAAATCGTCGAAAAAAGGTTTGATTTAATTTTTCTGCCTGAAGAATCCATGGAAAAACTGCCCACTAAAATGTTGGGGAAATTTTTCTATTCCGGGGAAACCTAATCTTAAATCTCTGCCATTATAAGGCATATAATTGGTTTTAAAAAGATAATCCCAAATGGCTAAGGTCAGTCCAAAGTTTATTCCATTGGGTTTATCTTCAGGCATGTCAAAACCATGATGCCAAATGTGCATTTCAGGGCTGTTGAATATATACTTTACCCGAGGCCCGAATACGTAATAACCTGCCATACAAATAAGTATAAAAAAAGATATTGAGGTGAATAAGTTGGCATCTTTCAAAATAGTAATGTCGAAACTAGACGTAACTATGGCGGTTCCTATTAGAACAGCAAGAATCAAACCAACAAATTTTCCGGGAATAGAAATATTCGCGTGATTATAATGCCCATAGGCAAGGGTGAATAGATGAATAATAAAAAAATCGTACAATCCTATGCCCAGAAGCGCCAAAGGAAGGTATTCAATCGTTCTGTAAACAATGGTTTCCATCCAATGAAATCTTAAATGTGCAGCAAACCCCATTTGTTCAACAGAATGATGGACTTGGTGGAATTTCCATAAAAAAGGTACTTTGTGCAGTAATCTGTGAATCCACCATTGTATAAAATCCCTGATAATAAATCCTACAAGTAAAATAAACCAGAGTGGGGCGCCAACCAATGGATTGAAAGAGGTCAGCTCTACATTAAATATTTGATAAAAAGCATCATTAAAAAAGTTTACTACCACTCTTGATAATGCAGCATAAATGACTAATGAGAAAAGGAAAAAATTAAAAAATAAATAGAAAAAATCTAACCAAAAATCTTTTCTAAAACGGGGTTGACTTTTTCTCCAGGGACTGACCCATTCCAAGGCTAAAAACAGGAAAGAAACAGCCAGGAGCCAATAAAAATAATTGTCCCATGACGGGTTATTTATAGCATGCCATAAATAACGGGCATAACCAGTATAACTATTTTTTATGGTGTGAAGTAAATTTTCCAATGTTTTATTTTTTAAAACAAAAGGTTACAAACAAAGTTTACGTTGCACCATTTTTAAACCTTTAGATATGATGCTAAATGCGTATTTTTGCCAAATGGAGAAAATAACCATAGCTGATTTTTTAAAAAGAAATGATGAAAATATTTTACTGGATGTAAGAAGTCCGGGGGAATATATAGAAGGTCATATTCCCGGTGCTGTATCATTTCCACTGTTTACCGATGAGGAAAGGGCTGAAGTGGGTACTTTATACAAAAAGAAAGGACATGATTTTGCCTTTTTAAAGGGACTTGAGTTTGTTGGGGCTAAAATGGCCGATTATGTTCGATGGGCAAATAAACGGGTGCCTGAAAAAAAATTATATATTCATTGTTGGAGAGGTGGGCAGCGAAGTGCCAGTTTAGCCTGGCTATTGGAAATGGCAGGATTTGAAGTGAAACTTATCATAGGTGGCTATAAAGCTTACCGACAATATATTCATCGGCAATTTGATGAAATTAAACTGAATCTAATCGTCCTGGGAGGTCCAACAGGTTCAGGTAAAACTTTGATTCTTCAATCGTTAAAAGATGAGGGGGAACAAATCATTGATTTAGAAAAATTGGCTCACCATAAAGGTTCTGCTTTTGGTTCTTTAGGTGAATTAATTCAACCGACCGTAGAACAATTTGAAAATAACCTGTTCGGCGAGTTCAGAAAATTAGACCCTGCTAAAAGAGTTTGGGTGGAAAATGAGTCGAGATCTATTGGCAAAGTTTTTCAACCTGAAGGGTTTTGGAACCAATTCAAAACAGCAAAATATATTGGTCTGGTTATTCCTTTTGAGGAGAGGCTAAAATTTTTGGTTAAAATTTATGGGGAATTTCCAGTGACTGAATTAATCGAATCATTTGTTAAAATTAGTAAAAGACTAGGTGGGCAACATGTTCAGGCTGCTGTTGCCTATCTTGAAGCTGGTGATTTATATAATGCTGGTGCTATTGCCCTGCGGTATTATGATAAATCTTATCCATTAGCTAATCTAAAATGTGATTTTTCAAGAAGTTTTTTATTTACTCCGGACATAACTTTAGAAAAGCGAGCTATCGCTAAATCTTTAATAAAATTTTCAGATGGAATTGATTTATAAACTCACTCAATATAGTCATGGTGCCGGTTGCGGTTGCAAAATATCACCAGCAATCTTAGATAAAATTTTGGCTGGGAAGGTAAAGAATAATTTTAACCCCGCGCTTCTAGTGGGAAATGAAGAAAGAGATGATGCTGCTGTACTGGATCTGGGTGATGGAACTGCCCTGATAAGCACGACTGACTTTTTTATGCCTATTGTGGATGATCCTTTTGATTTTGGTAGGATTGCAGCGGTAAATGCCATTAGCGATGTGTATGCAATGGGTGGGACTCCCATTTTAGCTATTGCGATCTTAGGCTGGCCTATAGATAAATTACCTCCTGAGGTTGCTGGTAAAGTGATTGATGGTGCTAAAGAGATTTGTAAACTGGCTGGCATTCCACTGGCTGGTGGTCATAGCATTGACAGCCCCGAACCCATTTTTGGCTTGGCGGTGAATGGTAGGGTACGCGTCGAGAATCTTAAGAAAAATGGAGGCGCTAAAACTGGAGATTTCCTGTTTCTAACCAAAGGATTAGGCGTTGGAATACTAACAACGGCTCAAAAAAAGGACTTATTATTAAGCGAGCATGCCAATATTGCCTTAGAATCTATGACCAAATTGAATGTTTTTGGCGAAAAAGTAGGCGCTTTATCTTACGTTCATGCACTCACAGATGTTACCGGATTTGGTCTGGCAGGTCACTTAACAGAAATGATGGAGGCGTCTAATACCTCCGCAAAAATTGAGTTCGATGCTATTCCTATTTTAAATAAAGAGATTATTAATTATTATTTAGAAAAAGGTTGCATTCCCGGTGGAACAAAACGAAATTATGCAAGTTATGGGCACAAAATAGAACTTTCAAATGATAGTCAATTAAATATTTTATGTGATCCTCAAACGAGTGGAGGCCTTCTCATAGCGGTGGATAAACTCCATGTTGATGAATTCATTCTATTTTCAAATGAAAATGGGTTTCAAAATTTGAAACCCATTGGTACTGTCATTGACGAGCAAATTAAAAGGATTAGCGTTTCTTAAATTAATTATTTTTAAAATAAACGAACGCTTTTTTACCCTCAATTTTTTGCTTTCCAATTTTATTTTGTTTGTAAAGTTTGGTTAACGATGCATTTAAACGTTGAATCAATTTTGTATTGCCTTCATCAAGAATATATTTCTTATCCCTGGCATTAATTAAATCTTGCAATAGTTCATTGCTCGTTTTTGGATTCTCTTTGGTGCCCATGTGATCTGAAATAACCGTGTCCCATTGAGTGTTTACAGGCTTTCTCCCTTTTAAACCAAGTGCTTTTTTATTCGTTGTAGCTTTTTCAACTTTGGGCTTAGCTACCTTTACTTTAGCTAATTTAGGGTTAGATCTTTTACCTTCCTTTCCCTTAGGTTCAGTAAAATCATCCTTTTCAAAAGGAGCTTTAATAATATCAACCTCGTTATTCACCTTTTTTAAGGTAGAAACTTTCTCAGATGGGGCGCTTTTTCCCTTTAAATGATGAATGGCTAATTTGGTTTGTTGAAGTTGGAATTCAAGTTTTCTTAAATCAGAACTATATTGCCTCAGAAGTTCTTGTGCTTCAAAATCAGTTAAATTGTTTTCTGCCATAATTAATAAGTTATTTATTTTGAAAACAAATTTAAAATATAATTTCTATATAATATTTAAAATTAAATAAAATATTTTAATAAGTCTAATAGTATTTGAATATATTGCCTTATTAGCAGACTGATTTTTATCATCCTAATTTATAAGATTAAATTATTTAGAATTTTTTCCTTATTTTTAGAGGGTAAAAAAAATTAACATGTCCCTTTTAACTAAAAAAATTATCGTCTTATTTTTGCTGATAACCGTTGGGAAAAATCAGGACTTTTTATTATCTCAATCCTTAACGTCAAAAACAGATATTTCTCATTTTTCTAAAATGAAATGGAGAAATATTGGACCCAACAGGGGAGGTAGGTCGCTGGGTTCAACCGGTAGTCCCGGGAGACCATTGGAATACTATTTTGGTGCAACAGGTGGAGGTCTTTGGAAAACGACCGATGGAGGTCAGGAATGGTTTCCTGTTACTGATGGGCAAATCAATTCTTCATCCGTCGGCGCCGTAGCCGTTGCTGAAACTAATCCCGACATCGTTTATATTGGTATGGGTGAAACACAGCTTAGAGGCTCAATTACCCAGGGTGACGGGGTATATAAATCGGAAGATGGCGGTAAGAAATGGCGCCACCTCGGTCTTAAAGAAACTCAGTCTATTTCCAGGATTAGAATCCATCCTACAAATCCTGATATAGTTTTCGTAGCAGCCCTGGGCCATCCCTACGGAGATAACGAGGAAAGAGGTGTTTTCAGATCTAAAGATGGGGGAAATACCTGGCAAAAAGTACTTTATGTTGGAGCAAATACAGGCGCCGCAGATCTGGTGATTGATAAAACGAATCCAAAAATAATATACGCTACTACCTGGCAAGTGTATAGAA
>BJGN01000007.1 GCA_014190515.1 Bacteroidota bacterium | reverse complement strand
GTTCAACAAGCTCAGGGAAGAGTAAAACCTACAAAACAACTGAGAGGAAAATTTTCAATAAATGATAATCAACAGTTAGAAAAAGAGGCTGACACCATGGGTTCGAAAGCCATTTCATTGAAAAAAAAGGAAAGTTTGCCCCCTTCTAATAAATTTGTAATAAATAATAACAGTGTACAAAGAGAGGTTGATACTTCTTCCAGTCCAAGTTTACCTGAATACGCTCCTGATGAAACCCCTAGTTGGAAAAAGATTGACGAAGAGACAACTTCTAAAAGAAATCAGGCAATGTCGGCTGATTTTGAAGCTGAACAACTCCAAAAATTTTCATTTTCAGAATTATACGATGGAACACTGCCAGGCTTAGCAACGGCAGTGTCTCAAATTTATATACAAGAGGGACTTTTAAATGATAATGTCTTACTTGATGTATTAAAGGAACCGTTGGAAAGTAATTGGTTTAAAGCCAAGGAGGTACTTACGACAGATAGTTGGCCGGGAGTTCCCGAAGATTCAATTCCCCATCATCAACACAGTATTGGACTAATGCAAACATTGGTTAATATGAGAGGTCGGGTATGGCAGAAATTTGCAAACCAGGTTGTTAATGAAAAAATAAAACCCGCTTTGTTAAAGAAAAAAGCGGCAAATGAAAAATTAGCAGATCTTAATATTGAAGGAGAAAATTTTGGATTAAAAGATTCAGTTGGTTCTGAATCCGTAACATCTGATATTGACCTTTCAGCAAAAGGAGAAAATACAGAATTAGGTGTTGCTATTATTAATGAAGAATTTAGAAAAGTATATGGCCAAGAACCTGGCGCCTTTTTTGATATTAATGTTTATTCTTCCGATTGGATGTTTGGAGGAGATCAAGTTGACTCTGAAGTGGAAGGTGAATATCGGGTCAAACCAAAAGAGGAAAAAAACTTATCTGAAAAAGGAGCTAAAATAAAAAACGACCAAAATGAAGTTTGGTCTATGGTTAAAATACGCAGGAATATGGAACCATCTGATTGGGTAACATACAAAAATGCCCTTTTATCAGATTTGCCAGAAAAAGAAAATGTTGAAATGCAACGAAAGTTTATGGATGTTGAATTAGAATACAATGACTTTAAGCTTACCGTTGAGCAAGAAGTTGCGAATGCAAAACTGGCTGCAAATGAAGAAATGAATAAAGCAAATGAACAAAGAAAAGAAAAGCAAAAGAAAAGTGCCTTTGAAGAAAATGGCAAAGATCATCACGGCGATGCTGCTTTAGAAATGCAGGTTTCAAATAGACAATATGAAAAAATTATAGAACAAGTAAAAATTTTAAGACTCGAAATTGCAAAATTAGAAGCAGCAGGTGCTCAAGGTGATGAGGTAGAAACATTGATTTTAAATATGCATAACCAAATTTCCAGAGGCCTTACTTATGCCAATGAGGTATATGCAACTCAAGGTGCAGTTTTACATACCGTTTATGGTAATCAGGGAGCAAAAAAGAAATTAGCAGAACTTAAAAAAGATGGGAAGAAAAATTTGGCCGGTCAAGATATTACTTCAGTCAAATATCAATTGTCAAAGGAAATGTATCTGCAAGCAATGAATGAAAATGTTGGCGATACCCTTCATTCTTTACATCATTTTGAACATGATCCTCAATATGCTGTCTATAGAGCAGGTAAATACATCGACCGCCTCTGTGACGCAGCAGTAGAATTAATTGGTAAACCAGAAGCGTTGAAAATCTCTGTCTTTGGCAGATTATTAGAAATTGGAGCAAATTCGGTAAAAGAGAAAAGTGGCCCTGCCGGACAAGATCCAATGGCGACGCATGATGAAAGTTCCTTTTTCTTTAAATATACAAAATCTGAACTTTCAACTGTAAAAACAATGGTAATGGCTCTTGGTTCACAAGCAACAAATATTTTTAAAAAACCAAAACAGCCTGACAATGGTTAATCAAGTTAAATCAATAGAATAAATGATAGATTGGAAAAATATTTTACTTTCTGACGTTGACTATTTTAATTCCCTAATATCAAGTGTTCCAGTTTTGGAACGTACCATGTTTAAAGGAGCTGATTTATCGAATTATGATTTAACTAAGGCCTTTCTTAAATCATTCGATTTAAGTGAATCCAATTTAACCGATGCTTTTATATCCGGATATTATCTTTCAACTTGTCGCCTGGACAAAACTATATTGAAAAATATTACTTTCGACGACCCATACTGGAAACCAATTATTGAAAACATCAAATTAATCTGGCAAGGTTATGAAGTATGGAATCTGAATAAAATCAAGGACTTACCCGTTCTTTTAAATAAATCCTATTTTACTCACCTGGTATTTGACAAATATGATTTCAGCGATGTGATGTTTACATCATCTTACTTTAATCATAGTCAATTTCAAGGAACTAAACTATCTTCCACCCTTTTTTCAGGTAGCAATATGACTTATTGCATTTTCAAAAACATACCATTACAGGATGTTACTTTTAATAATGGTCATTTAAAAAATACACATTGGTCTGATTGCCAGCTGATGAATATACGATTTGTAGCCACTGATTTACAACAGTCAATATTTAAAAACTGTCAATTTAACTATGTTAGTTTTAATGATGCCATTTGTCAAAACTGCTATTTTGAAAATTGTACCTTTTCCAATTGCTCTTTTTTTGATACTGATTTATCTTATTGTCACTTTTTAAATTGTACATTTGAAAATGCAAATTTATCTTTTGGAAAAACAGATTATTTGGTGAAATCCTAATGTATCTAAAATTGATCCAATTCTTGTTCGCTTATTCCAGTTATTTCACTTATTTTCTCAATATCCATACCGCTTAAAACCAATTTTTTAGCCATATCTAAAATTCCTTCTTGTCTCCCTTCTTGTCTCCCTTTTATTTCACCATCGCTGTAAGCTGTTGTTATTACATTATGTGTAACACGAAAATCCTTTAAATTTCCTTCGTACGCATCCATCTCGCCTGGCTTAAACTTGGCAAGCTCTGCTTTTTCAAAGGCACTTTCAAATACTTCCGTTTTAAAAATCGAAGGAATTTCTTCAAAATTTTCTAAATTTTTGATGAAATATAACCACCTGTCCAACTGGGTTATCAACTCAGATTCCTTTTTTATAAAATGAGGCAATTCTATATAAATGTAGGTAAGCTTATCATAAAACACCTTTCCATTTTGATTTTTTAATTTGATTTCATGAACCACCTCCTCAACATTTTCCTTTTTATTATCAAAAGAAAAATCTAAAATACCAATACAAAAAACCGCTTTTAAATTAAAGTCCCAAATCCCTTTTTCTGCTTGTTCCATAATGGGGAAAGTAGAATAATAAACAGTCCTTTCCTTGAAAAAATTTTCTTTTGCTTTTTGTAATTCTACAATAAATCTTTCTCCTTTTTGGTTTATGCAATAAATATCAAAAATAGCCCGACGCTCTAATTCCGTTCTAGGTAGATTTTCTGAATTTTTAAGCGTTAAGCTTGAAATCTTATTTTCTTCAGGTAATAAAGTATTCAAAAAATCCATCAGTAAGAACTTACTTCCTTCTTCCCCAAATATTTTCTTAAAACCAAAATCCGTAAACGGATTTACATACTTTGCAATCATTTTATCTGTTTAATATAGTAATATACATCAATTACGCCAAAGCATTCATAATAAATGGCTATTGGCTAGCCCAATTTGCTCTATCTAAACTTCTAAAATGAATGGCCTCTGCCAGGTGCTCCAAACCAATTTTTTCATCTCCTGACAAATCTGCTAAAGTTCTGGCTACTTTCAATATACGATCATAAGCCCTTGCCGATAACTGGAGTTTTTCCATTGCTTTTTTTACCAGTAAATTTCCCGCACTATCTAAAACGCAAATATTCCTCACCTGATTAGCTGGCATTTGCGAATTATTATGTATTTCAGGCGTAGAGACATATCTAAGCTGCTGAATTTCTCTGGCTCTTATAACCCTTTCCCGAATCATTTCACTTGTTTCCGCCTGAGATTTGGTAATAGCTAACTCATCATAAGATACAGGAGTAACCTCAACATGTAAATCTATCCTATCCATTAGTGGTCCTGAAATTTTATTCAAATATTTTTTTACTGCTCCGGCACCACAAACACATTCCTTTTCGGGGTGATTATAAAATCCACACGGGCAAGGATTCATAGAAGCAATGAGCATAAAACCGGCGGGATATTCCACCGTTATTTTAGCTCGTGATATGGTAACCATATTTTCTTCCATCGGTTGTCTAAGCACTTCCAACACACTTCTGCGAAATTCTGGTAGTTCATCTAAGAAAAGCACACCATTGTGAGACAATGAAATTTCCCCTGGTTTTGGATTAGAGGTTCCTCCAGTCATTGCCGTATCACTGATAGTATGGTGGGGCGATCGAAATGGTCTGGTATGTACAAGGGCTGTTTCAGGGGATAAAATACCTGCAACGGAATGAATTTTTGTCGTCTCCAAAGCTTCTGCCAGCGTTAGAGGTGGCAAAATGGTTGGTAACCGCCTCGCCAACATAGTTTTTCCCGCACCCGGAGGACCAATAAGAATAGCATTATGTCCACCAGCCGCAGCTATTTCAAGGGCTCGCTTTATGTGACTTTGGCCTTTTACATCAGAAAAATCAACATTATGCGTTGTTTGATTTCTAAAAAAATCTTCCCGAGTATCTACTTGGGTAGATTTGATATCTAATTCACCTCTTAAATAAGCCACTATTTCCGTTAGATTTTTTACCCCTATCACCTCCAGATTATTAACAATACCAGCTTCTCTGGCATTGGCAAAAGGTAAAATTAATCCGTGAAAATGCTCTTTCCTTGCCTGTATAGCTATGGGTAGAGCCCCTCTCAAAGGTTGCAAAGTACCATCTAATGATAATTCACCCATAACTAAAAACTGATCAAGTTTTTCTAAAGGAATCTGACCAGAGGAGGCCAAAATGCCGAGAGCTATGGGGAGGTCATAAGATGAACCCTCTTTTCTTAAATCTGCAGGCGCCAGATTTACAATAGTTTTAACACGAGGCATTTTTAGACCTGCATTGATAATAGCTGCTTCAATTCGCTGAAAACCCTCCCTTACTGCGTTGTCAGGTAACCCAACCATATTATAATAGTTCGTTCCCGCTACTGGCTGTCCCCCACTATTTACCTCCACAGTAATTGTCTTTGCACCAACACCCTGAACGGCACTGGCAAATGTTTTTACCAACATATTTCACCCATATTTCTAAGTAAAAAATGAAAGGTAAGCCATTAAAACCTCTCGAAACAATAAAAACGAAATGAATAGTTCAAAATTAAATGCAATAAAAACCAACACAGGTTATTGACATTCAATTATTTACTAAGAACTCATGCCACTTAACGAGGTTGGAAAGAAGGACTTTTTGTCCACAAAATCTCTACCCTTCTAAGTGTATTTCAAGAAGGGAACTAAAAGTGAGGACATCTTCACCGAACAATGACATCTGCTGTTCAAAAAATGCAGACATATTACCGTCTCTATATTGCAGAAATGTTTCCCAATTTTCACATTTAAATTGCAAAGCATAGGTTTGTGCATCTACATTTTCTTCTCCTAAAAGTGCGCAAAATCTAAAACTGGAAAATAAACCCAATGACATGATAGAAGGAATATTATTCTCTAAAACCCAACATTTCCAAGCGTCGAAAACAGTATTTTCGACTCTATAAGTAATATTATATAAATACATTTATTAGATATTAGGTTTTCGCTTACCCGGTGCTACCGGATTACTGAAGCGAGGTCTTGATTTATTTTTATTAGCATTTTGAGGGTAATTTGACCTGTTTCGACCATAATCATTACTTCCATAAGATTTCCCCATTGGCCGTCTTCTGGCGTTTGAATTATTTGAAGGTTGACCAAAAGTATCAATGGAAGAACCGTCCTCAACATAAAGTGCACCCTTAGAAATAATCGCTAAATCATTTTTTATCGATTCGTCACTCACATAATTCTCCCTATTCCACGTTTTGTAAGCCAATTTCATATAAGAAGCAATCGTATTTATCATCCCAACCTTTTTAGGACCTTCAGGCATTTCTTTTGCCTTCTTTATGAGCAACTGAATATGATGCCCGTAATGCCTGTAGTTATTTTCAATCACGGGATAAGCCACTTCTTCCGGATTTTCCCTTTTATCTTCCTCTGAAAATACCACACCTTCCGGAGGCGTTATCTTAAGCTTAAAACCCGAAATACGATAAGCATGTTTCCAAAGTTTACTTCTAAAATCCTCCACATTTCTACACTGAGGATTAATGACAATCATAAGGTCTATTATTTTATCAACATATTTCCTCTGTTTGTCCAAATCCTCTATTTCCGCCACGTGGGTTAACATTTTTTGAATATTCCTTCCATATTCAGCAATGTTTATATCTACTCTCTGAGAATTATATTCGATTTCCGGTAAATTCACTTTATTCATTTTGCTGAATTGCAGCGGTTAAACAATAAAAATTTATACAAATGTACGTAGTATAAAGTTTTCTTCCTGATTAGTTATCGAATTATTTGCAATTTTTTAAATCCACGGATATTTTTTCCTTCAAATTTTAATAAATAACTACCCATTGGGAAATTATTTACTGGAATATTTACCGTTTCATCTTTTTTCAGCCCTTTAGAAAAAATCCAGTGTTGCAATGATTTTCCATCCGCGTTCCAAAGACTTAAGATGACCTCCCCTTTTACCTCTTCATTGACTATTACCCTACAAAAATCACTAACTGGATTTGGGAAAACATCTAAACTTTCGAGTACCATTTCTTTATCGAATGAAAATACAGAGGTACTGGCAACACTTTTAATTTGACCTATTTGCAAATCATCTTTACGATATTTGCCAACGGCACCGTCCTCCCAATGTATGATAAGTGGGTAAACTTTGTTTTCAGATTTTCTCCAAAGTTTTATGCGAATATTTTCATTTTCAAAAAAACCATTTCTTCCCGAGCTATTCTGATTATTTCCCCACGCAATGATCGCGATATTTCCTGTATCTACCTTTGAGGCACCGTAAAGCAAAGTATCATTTGCAAAAAGACCTATTTCATCTCCCTTTTTTAAATATTGGGAAGAATATCTGATGGCTACGGTACTATTATTTCCTGTATTAATATTATTCCTTAGTTTGTAATACTCTAAGGTATCAAGTAGCGGATTATGCTGAGAACCAGGGGGCATCATACCTGAAACATAATTATCCGGGTAAGTAAATTGAACTTCCTTTTTTGATTGAATATAATATCCTTGTCCGGGATTTAATTGGCGCAAATGATTAATGGCCAATTCAGGAATAAAAACCTTACCCTCATTATCCTTTATCAATTTAATTTCATTTATTATTGGCTTCAAAACTTCTGTGACCGGTCTGGATAAAAAACTGTAAAAAGGAATTATTTGAGATCCTTTTTTAATCAAAATAGGGTAAAAAGATGGTTTAACAACCGAACCTTTCAAGGTAAGATTACCCGCTGTTTCAGCAAATAGTTTGTATCCTTTTCTAATATCAAAATCAGGATAAATTGTATTCTTTTTCTCTACGATATAAGTATTACCCTCCTCATTTTCAATAGATTTGATGAAGGTGAATTTTGACCAATCTACTAAAAAATCAAATGCCTTCAATTCAGGTATAACATAGCTTGAAATAGTATTCCAACCAGGATTTAAATAAAAATTAATTTTAGCAGGTGTGAGGGTAAACATAGACTCCACCGCACTTACGCCGCCTGGTAAAAATGAGTTCGTTGCTGTTACCACACCGAAAGAACCAACAGGTGCAAATTGACACAGGACATCAATATCCTGTGCACTATTGATAGGCCTAATCTTAAATCTAAGGGGTGAACCAGCTACATAACCTTCTATTTCTGGAGTAAGGGGATCATTGCCATATATACTAATTACCATATTTTCATCGCGCCAAACAGCGTAACCTGCACAGGTTAGCTGATTACCCGTTTCAACAAACAAACCAATTAAATCTCCGGGAACTATTTTAACATTGGATCCAAAGTTAAAGGATGAATTTTTGTAAATCAGCACTTGATGAATGGCATTTGTAGGTTTTACTTTCCAGTTACCTGGTAAATTTACCTGTTTCGAATCTTGAACAACCTCTATTGAATCCATTTGATTATTACCCTTCCAAACAATGACCCCTTTACGTTGTAAATAACTACTATTTGATTCAAAAGAAATTTTCAAGGTGTTATCCCTTAGCATATAGCTTGAATCACTTAGCGGTTGCGCTCCGAACACCCAATCTGGCTTAGACTTCAATTGCCAGGGAATATTGCATTGTAACTTTAATAAAAATTGACTGGCTGTATCAGGAATAGATATCATTCGAGTGGTCAACTTTAGCATTGGAGAACCAGCATCCTGAAAAATCATAATGGTTACCTCCAACGTTTCATCTATTGATCTAATAACCAGGTTACCCTTTCGACTAATACCATTGGAATTTATTTCAGAAGAAATCTTCAGGCTATCATTTCCAATACCCGTTGTTTTATCCACATTAATCCAGGAAGGTTTAGCAACCACCTTCCAATCAACATTGCCTTGAGTATAAACAAACTTACTGGCATTGGTAGCTGGAAATGCCAGCGAGTCAGCACTAACTAAAAACGTACCCTTTTTGGGAGCTTGTTTGATCAAAATTAACTTACTCAAGGTATCTCCACTAGCAGCGAAAACCCTAATGGTATCAATTCTGGCTTCTTTCTGCGTGTTTTCTAACATAGAAATACTTAACCTATCGTTTTCCAATCCTAATGGATTATTTACCTGAATCCAGAAAGCATTCGATTTTGCCCGCCAATAAATATTTGATTTTACTGCGATAAGTTTATTTTGAGCATTTTCCGATACCTCATATTCCAAGGTATCAATAGCTAAAGAAGGTTTTGCCGGATCTTGAGAAAGAAAAATGGCCTTCGTTTTAACAGAACCTCTTAGAGTATAGGTATAGTTAAATTGTCTTCTAATACCTGTATTGTTACTAACAAATAAAGAAACATTTAAGCCAGTAGGTGTGGCAGCCCAGCTCGGATAAGTAGTAGATACCCAAGAAGGCCTTTTTGTAACGTCCCATCCTGTGGATGCTCTTACATTTGCTCTTAAAGTAGTATATGTGTTTATTAAAAAAGCAGTATCTGGCGTTAAAAATATACTATCTCTATTCTTTTTTACATTAATTCCATAATCCTCAACCTCTAATACTTCCGGAGATATTTCGCAGGCATTATTATCAGACTTATTGGAAGTCAGCATTATACGAAGGCGAGTTAATCCTAAAGGCATATCTTCAGGAATAGTAATATTTTTAAATATTCCCGTTACTGAAGTAAATTTTGGAATGACTGCGTTATAAATTTGCTCTAAAGTATCATTAAAGTCTTTATCCCCATTAAAATCAATAAATAACTGCCAACGATATAAATCTGTTTTAGAAAGAGAATTATGCTTACTCGAAAATCTGAATGAATGGATTCTTCCTTCTTCGACATTACCAATGACATCCATTTTATTGGCATATCCAAGATTCTGGCCTGAGGTAAATGATTTATCGCTGATGGTTACTGATTCAATCCAATCTGATTTTCCTGCACCATAGGAGTAACAATAAGGATCATCACACCCTTCCGTTTTAAAATTTATTTCCGTTGATAGTGGACTTTTTATATTGGCGCAAATGGCACTAATCTGCACACCAAAAGTACTACAAGGATGCAAATTTGAAATATCAAAAGAGGTTCCCTGTATTGAATCTATCGTTGTCCATACTGAATCTTTTAGATTTTTATACCTTAGTTGGTAGAAATTCGTCCCCCTGATTGGATTCCAGGAAATTTTTGCCCAGGTATAATCTTTACCCGTAATTCTTAATCCGTTAGGAGGGGTGCACTCAGAGAGTGGAATAGCATTTTGTTTAACTGAAATGTCGAATGTTTTGGTACCCGTAGCAGAAATACTAAAATTTACGGCACGTGGAAAAAACGTAATATTTGAATCACAATTAAAGGTAAGATTTGTATTTCCAACAGACCTATTGGTAGGAAATTTTAACCAGGACGGATTATTATTAACATTCCAAACGGTATTAGAAGTAATCATAATTGTTTTTGAGCCTCCTTCTTTTTCAAAAGAAAAATCGAGAGGTTTTACTTCTAACATTGGAATAATTTTGAGCCCTTTTACCTCTTTTTTATTTGAAAAGGCACCTGATGTTCTAACCTCCTGCTCCGATGACCCACAACTTGCCTCATACCATAATTCCACATAATAATCTCCTGTGGCTAAACTAATACCATCACTTGAGATGATTTGGTTAGCTGAAAATGATTTATCCGGCTTTAATGTTTCTGTTGGATCTAAGGTAACCTTAGTCATTAATTGCCCGCCTACTTTATAAAGTTTCATAATAATGCAACCATTAAAGTCTGCATTTCCAGTATTTGTAAAATTGGTTATAACCGAAAATGCATCATCACTGATAATTGGAACCGGATCAATAATTATGTCCGACGCCATGGTCAAAACAGGCGCTGGAACAACAACTACACCACCACCTCCACCACCACCGGTGGAACCTCCGCCGGTAGAACCGCCACCTTTATCGCAGGCAACTGTTGGATAAATAGCATTTAATGCAGCAACATCACCCCCGCTTAAACCACCCCGCTGACCAATAGTCGTTCCTGCTGCAGCAGGAGGTGTTTTCACACTTATAGTAGGTAAGCCATTTGAAGAAAAGGCAAAAGCTCCATAATGCATAATGGATCCATAGTCATAAGCACCCGCTTCTGTTCCCCAACTACCGTATTTATCAAAATTAGTACCATATCCCGATTGAATATTTGCTGTATTTATGGTTACGTAAGTATCTCTATCATTCCTGGACTGCTCATGCCACATACCTGCTGCATGACATATTTCATGGACAGCTGCACCAAAACCACAAGCACTATGAACATTTATGGCCTGAGCCCCGCCTATTTGACCTACATAAGACCAACAGGCAACATCTGTATCTTGAAAAAGGAGATAATCAGATTGGGTAGTTCTTGGAACAAGGCAAATATTGGTACTCGCATTTACATGAGCTATTGCACTGCTGATGATTCCTGCACTCGCAAGACCGGCAGGGATACTATAATAAATAATTCCACCAGGCCATCCCCAGGAAGCATAAGGGATTATCCCACCTTTCTCCAATTTTCGAAGAATGTACTCTTCCTCTGTAAATAACACAATATCCTCACCTACAAAAACCTTTCCGTCTCTGATATTAACCGTTAATTCAGAGGGTGTATCTCTACCATCAAATAAAATTTTAGCTTTTTCAAACCTACCTCTTGTATTTTGAGCAGTTACCGTGCTTACCATGGTCATAAAAAAGCATAAACATAGGGAAAAAAGTAAAATATTTGTTTTCATTAGAGAGTGGTTGCAATGATTCATTTATAGATGCTAAAGGTATATGTCTTTTACCTAAAAATTTGTACCCACCTAAATTTAACTATTTTTTATAGTTTACAAATGAAATAATAAAAGGAAATATACCTGCTTTTTGAAAAACCAGAGAGTTTAATAATCCTGCTATCTTTGTTTTCAAATTATTTTATCCATGAATCTTCCATTTAAAATAGCCCTTCGATATTTACTGGCAAAAAAATCGACCCAGGTAATACAACTTATTACAGGAATTTCCATTTTGGGTCTAACAGTGGGCACGGCTGCTTTGGTTTTGGTTCTCTCCGTTTTCAATGGTTTTGAGGATCTTATAATGGGTATGTATGTAAAATTTAATCCTGATATTAAAATTACTCCGGTCTCTGGAAAATTTTTTAATGCTGACGCCTCTTTAGTTTACAAAATGTCAAGAATACCTGGCGTAGAAGCTATTTCGGGTACGTTAGAAGAAATTGCCTTTTTCACCTACAAGGATAAACAAGATTTTGGCATGGTAAAAGGGGTTGATACCCTGTTTAGCGCTGTATCTAATATTGACTCCTGCATTAAAGAAGGCGTTTATTTACCCAATCGTTCCTTGTCGTTTAACGCACTCATCGGACTAGGTATAAGAAATAAACTGGGCATTGATTTAGAAGATCCTTTTGCGTCATTAACTGTATATATGCCTAAAAACAAGGAAAATACGACTTTTGAAAATCCCTTTCGAAGTAGAAACCTACAACCCATTGGCACATTTATGATTCAGCAAGAGTATGATAATCAATATATTATAACTACTCTTAATGTTGCAAGAGAACTTGTCGGGAACCCTAACATCCTGTCCGCATGGGAAATAAAGGTATCCCAGAATTACCCGGTTAAAAAGGTCGTTTCTGAGTTACAATCTATTGTAATGGACCGATTTTATGTAAAGGATTATTATGCACAGGAGGAAGGATTTATCAAATTGATGCGACTTGAAAAATGGCTCAGTTTCGCTATTGTAGGATTTATGCTCCTTCTGGTTGCATTTAATCAGATTGGCGCCTTATGGATGATTGTTTTGGACAAGAAAAGGGATGTTTCCATACTTAAATCTATTGGTTCTACAGATGTGGATATTCGAAATTTGTTTTTATATGAAGGGCTGTTTTTAACTGGTATTGGCTTAATTTCTGGTGTTTTTCTTGCTTTGTTTATCTTTTTTTTACAAAAAACCTTTCATCTGGTAGCCATCCCCGGATCCTTCGTGGTCGATTCATATCCAATTAGTCTTCGCTGGGAAGATTTTATTACAGTAGCTATTACCGTTTTATTTATTGGTTTACTCGCCTCCATTCCCGCTGCTTTGAGAGCCATGCGCATTTCTACCCACGAAAAAATAGTATGATTTACCCATCTATTAACCTTATTATTTTTTGCATAAAAAAAGCCTCTTCCGAATATAGAAATATTCCGAAGAGGCTTTTTAAAAGCTTATTACTTTAAATATAGAAGATTAATATCCTGTATTTTGTGTAATCAAACCAGCTGAAGTTTGAACTTCTCTTTGAGGAATTGGCCAGCGAGATCTAAAATCTTCGGTTAGTCCAGCTGCATTCCAACGACCCGTTCTTCTTAAATCAAGCCATCTCAAACCCTCGTGAGCAAATTCCACTCTGCGTTCTTTCAAAATAGCATTAACTAATCCAGCAGTTGTAGTTTCCGCAGCATCACTTAAACCAGCACGCTTGCGAATTACATTTAACTCTGTAAGTGACTCCGCTGTCCTGTTAAGGTTAGCATAAGCTTCCGCACGGATTAAATGCATTTCAGCTAATCTGATGAGTAAAACATTGTCTATACCGTTGACACGAGTATATTTAATTGTTTTATTGGCTGGTGCAGTACTAACATTTACTACTTTTCTGACATCCCCTGCTTCGTGAGCATCTCTTAAAGAATTAGAAGAAGTAAACTCATTTCTTCCTCCATTTGCTGTCGGGTAATACCAAAATGTAACTGAATTAGTATTATTAATATCAAATTGTAACTCCCAGATGGCCTCTGATGAGTTCTGGCTTAACCAAATATTCTGATAATTGGCAGTGGTAAGAAGGGTATGTCTTTTGGAATTAATTACTTCCGAAGCAGCAGCTTCAGCCAAAGCCCATTCATTACGCACAGCATGAACACGAGCTTTTAAAGCCAACGCAACATTCTTATTTGCTCTACCATTACCATTGGTTGCAACAAGATTCGCCACAGCAAAATCAATATCCTCTAAGATTAACTTCCAAACCTCCTCCTCAGAAGATCTTGCTTTAGGTGCTGCATCTTCCGCAGAGAGTGTAGGTACCGTATAAATAGGAACACCAAGTCCACCCGCTTTATTGAAACCTGCAGGAGAACCACCAAATAGGGCAACAAGGTTAAAGTAATGGAAGGCACGTAACAATCTGGCTTCTCCAATGGCATTATTGGCATTAAAACTCGGATCCTTTACGGTAGGTACCGAAGCAATTACATTATTTGCACGATTAACACCTATATACACCTGATTCCAAAGGCCACCAATATTGGAATTATCTGCCAATACCTGACGGTTGAAAATTTGAGCATACGTTGGGAAAGTACCCGTATGATTGATGTTATCAGCGTATAAATCAGGTAACACCTGTAACTGTAGTCCAAAATAGTTACTACTTTGGATAGCGTTGTAGGCACCCAATAGCGCCGCATCAACATCTTGTTTTGTTTTGAAACCCACTGATGCATCTAAGGCTGTGTATGGTTCCAGTTCCAAATTATTATCACAAGCCTGGAAAAAACCAATAGCTGAGATTAAAATGGATATTTTAAATATGTTTTTCATTTCAACATGTTTTCAATCTAAAAAAATAGAATTTAATCAGAGGACTATCCCTTATTAGAATCCAATGTTCAATCCAACTAACAATGATCTCGATTGTGGGAAAGTTAAAAAATCAGTACCTGGTGCTGTATTCGTCTCTCCAAATGTACTTACCTCAGGATCGAAACCAGAGTAATTGGTAAAGGTTAACAAGTTTTGACCCGTAACATAAATTCTTGCACTGCGCATTTTAACCTTGTCCAATAATTTGGTTGGAAATGTATAACCAAATGTAACGTTCTTTAAACGCACGTACGAAGCGTCTTCCACAAAACGATCAGATACTCTTCTATTGTTATTTGGATCACCAAATACGGCTCTTGGCATAGTCGCAGTTGTATTTTGAGGTGTCCATCGATTTTTCACTGTATTCGCCTGACCAAATACGCCGTTCATACCCTCAGAAAAAGCACGGGTATTGTTGAACACAAAATTACCCATACTGTACTGGAAGAAAAAGCTTAAATCAAAACCATAAGCCTGAATAGTATTTGTAACACCACCATAATAGTTGGGGTTGGCATCACCTAGTATTTCTTGGTCATCACTGGTAATAACTCCGTCATTATTTATGTCTTTGAACTGGATATCACCAGGTCTGGTAAGGGTTGATTGATAAACCGCTGTTGAACGTCCTGTTAATTCTTTCGCTTTTTTGTCTAATGCATCAATCTCTGCCTGTGTTTGGAAAAGACCAACCGTTCTGTATCCTCTAAAGGATCCTAACGCTTCACCCTCAGCTACCCAACTGGCAAAACCAGCTGCGAATGGCGTTCCTGCTAACTTAAGAATTTCATTATCAAAAAATGAAATATTAAAGTTTGTTGTCCAAAGCACATTTTTAGTTTCGACATTAGTTGTTGTTAAACCTATATCAATACCTTTATTGCGAATAGAACCAATATTTTCCTGAATACCAGTGAAACCTGAAGCACCAACCAAAGGTCTGTTAAGCAACAATTGGTTAGTTGTTCCCTGATAAGCATCAACTGTTAATTCAAGTTTGCTCTCAAATAAAGCAATTTCTAATCCTAAGTCAAAATCTTCGCGTTCTTCCCAGGTAAGATTAGGATTCCCTAACTGCGTAGGCGCTAAACCTGCTCTTTGCAAATAATTTGCACCTGGAGCAATTAAAGCACGCGATGCAAAGTTGGCAATATCCTGATTACCTCTTCTACCCCAACTTGCCTTTAACTTAACTTCTGATAAAACCTTAGATTTTGGAAAGAATGACTCCTCTGAAAGTCTCCATGCTGCGGAAGCAGAAGGGAAAACACCCCAACGGTTATTTGCACCAAAACGAGAAGAACCGTCGGCACGTACACTACCAGAAATAAAGTATTTTCCAGCCCAGTTCATGTTCAACCTGGAGAAATAACTATTAAGTCCCCATGCTGATTTTGAAGAAGTTACGTCTTTCTTTACAGAAGCTGCATTTAACTCGCGGATAGTTTTTCCAGGGTAATTTTCACCCACACCATATAATGATTCGAACTGGCTTGTCTGTATAGAATTTCCTACCAAAGCATCAAAATTTAGTTTTCCAAAAGCCTTCCTGTAAGAAAAGTAATTTTCGTTAACCAAATTCAAATCTGATGAAAATCCTTGCTCACCGCGTCCATTTACGCCTGCTGCCTGAATATGACTTGCCGGAGTAAAACGATCATCGCGTAAGTTAAGATAATCAACGCTGAAGGAACTTCTGAAAGTCAATCCTTCTAAAATGGTTAATTCACCATATATGTTAGACAATAATCGATTAGTATAAACATCATAAGTAGGCTCAACAGCATTGGCTACTGGGTTTTCAATACTTGCATTGGCGTCACGGCCATACGTTCCGTCAGCATTCAACACAGGAATATGTGAACCCAACAATAACGCAGTACTCAATACACCGTAAATATTGTTATCATTCTGAATACGTGTATTATGAGAACGGCTAAATCCTGTACTTACGCCAATCTTGAACTTGTCGGTAACCAAGTTATCTAAATTCATACGGAAGCTGTAACGATCAAATGATGAACCCTTTACAACACCTCCCTGATCGAAAACAGAGCCAGAAACAAAGAATTTGGTTCTATCAGTTCCTCCAGAAATATTTAAATCAGTTTGAGATATTGGTGCAGATTGAAAAATTTCATTGAACCAGTTCGTTGTTGGATAAGTACTTGGATCTGCATCCAAATTTCTTAATCCTAATTGACTCGGTATAACCGTTGCACCGTATCTCGCTTTAACACCTTCTTGTAAAAGAGCCACATACTCAGGACCTGTAAGAGGATCAATGGTTTTCCATACTTCCTGTGTTCCACGATATGTGTTCAACGAAATTTGAGTTTTTTGTTGCTTTCCTCTCTTCGTTGTAATGATTACAACGCCATTACTGGCTCTTGAACCATAAATACTGGCTGCAGCGGCATCTTTTAAAACATCAATAGATTCAATATCCGCAGGATTCAAATCAGCTAAAGCGTTAGTTTGTTGTCCACCTACACCAATTTGAGAGTAATTACCCGTATTAATTGGAATACCATCTACTACATATAATGGTTGGTTACCCGCAGAAATAGAAGATGGGCCCCTCACTCTGATAGATACAGAAGCACCTGGCGTTCCAGAAGCTGAGGTAACCTGTACACCAGGAGCCTGACCTTGTAGCGCTTGATCCACACCAGTTACAGGAAGTCGGGCAATGGTTTCTGAAGTAACTTTACTCACCGAACCCGTTAATTCCTTTTTGCTTTGGGTTCCATACCCTACAATAACAATGTCGCTTAAATCAATAGCTTCTTGTTCGAGCATGACGTTGTAGGTATTACTTGCACCTATAGCAATTTCTTTGGATGCATAACCTGTATAACTGATTATTAAGGTTGTGCTATTTGCAGGAATTGTGAAAGAGAAAGCACCAGACACGTCACTTACCGTTCCGGTCGAGGTTCCCTTAACCAATACGGAAGCACCTATGAGTGGTTCCTTCTTGTCATCTGTAATTGTGCCGGAAATGGTTCGCTGAGCTATCAACGAAACCATCGTTCCAAACCACAAAAACAAAACTAGTACTTGTTTTTTCATTTGTGAAAATTTAAGTTTAAAAAGTATTTCAACTAATAAATTATTAAGGCTTTTTTTGACCTTTTGTTCAATTTAAATGTAATTATACCACAATTAATAATCTTAGTCGAAAAAACTTGATTATCTGTCTATATTTGTTTAACCTGTTTTTTAAATTTTCTTGTTTAAAATTACCATCAATCCAAACCGATCAGGTAAAGAATTAAATTTCCTTTTATGGATAAAATTTATCACGATTTAAATGAATATGCAGCAATGCATTCTTCAAAATCATCCGAATTATTGTATCAACTAGAAAGAGAAACGCATTTGAGGACTTTAGCTCCTGTAATGCTAAGTGGTTCCCTCCAAGGTCAATTGCTAAAACTTTTAAGTCAATTAGTTAAACCTGATTTTATCCTGGAAATTGGTACTTTCACAGGTTATGGTTCTCTTTGTTTAGCGGAAGGCCTCACCGAAAAAGGTCAACTTCATACCATAGAACCTAATCCGGAAGTTCTTTTCATTGCAGAAAAATATTTTAATCTTTCCCCATTTAAACACCAGATTTTTACCCATCTCGGGAAAGCTGAAAATGTAATTCCAAATTTACCCATTCCCTTTTTTGATTTGATTTACCTCGACGGCGGAAAAAGGGATTATGCTATGCATTACGACCTTATCATAGACAAAGTAAAGCCTGGTGGATTAATTCTCGCTGACAATGTCCTTTGGAGCGGAAAAGTGCTCCATCCTAAAGATGAAGATTCCCAAATCATTCATACCTTTAACACGAAAATTTTAGAAGATTCCAGGGTCGACAATTTATTGCTACCCATTAGAGATGGATTAATGGTCATGCGCAGGACTTAGCATTTTAAAATGTATATTATGAAACTAGAGCATATCGGTATCGCCGTGAAAGATCTTCATCAGGCCAATTTGTGTTATGAAAAATTATTGGGTATAGCCTCCTATAAAATGGAGTCTGTGTCTTCGGAAGGTGTCAACACTTCTTTCTTTCAAACAGGTGAATCTAAACTTGAACTACTGGAGGCCACCCATTTTCTCAGCCCAATCGCCCGGTTTATAGATAAAAAAGGAGAAGGCATTCATCATATCGCTTTTGAAGTGACTGACATTTATTCAGAAATACTACGCCTAAAAGAGGAGGGCTTCGAATTTATAAATGAAATTCCCAAGCAAGGTGCCGATAATAAACTGGTTTGCTTTGTCTATCCCAAAAATGCTCATGGTGTATTAATTGAACTATGTCAAACTATTAAGGACTAATTATGGATGTATTTCAATATGCTGTTATAATAATAGGAGGAATTCTGGCTGGTATTATTAATACTTTAGCTGGAAATGGTTCAGCCATTACCTTAACTATTTTAAGTGAAATGATGGGACTGCCTGGCAATATTGCCAATGCAACAAACAGGATAGGTATCGTGGGGCAGAGTTTCACCAGTATTGTCGTTTTTCAAAGAAAAGGGCTGGTGGACTTTAGCAGAACCTGGCATTATTTAATCCTCATGATTTTAGGATCTCTAGGAGGTGTTTGGGTAGCATTAATTATTAGTAATGAGGCTTTTATTGAGGTTTTTAGGTTTTTAATGGTATTCATGCTCATTGTTATTTTAATTAAACCAGAAAGATGGCTACGAGAAACAGATATCCACCATAAACCCTCCTTATGGATGTCTATTCCCGTTGCTTTGTTAATAGGTTTCTATGGTGGTTTTATTCAAATGGGTATGGGTATTTTCTTCCTCATTATCATGGTTCTGGGTGCTAAATTTAGTATCGCCGATGCTAATATTCTGAAAATTGCTGGGGTAGGTATTTATACTTTTATCGCTCTGGCCATTTTTGCCTTCATGGGAATCGTCGATTGGGAAGCAGGTATCATCATAGCCATTGCACAAACGATTGGTGGATATTTAGGTGCCATATTTGCTTCAAACCATCCAAATGCCAATAAATGGGCGCATCGATTATTGATCGCCATGGTCATTATATCCATCATTCAGTTATTTGACCTTACAAAATGGATTTTCATCTAATTTTTTTAATAGTAATGCAACCTCCGGCTAAATTTATAGTCTCTACTAAAAAATTTATTTATGAAAAAAAATTTCATTTTATTAGCCTTAATATTCGTTGCACTGGCTTTAAACGCACAGAAAACAGAGAGTTTATTTGGTAACAGAAATTTCAAATTTACAGGAATCTGGGGTGGAAGAACCATGCATTTCGGCCTGCCCAGTGAAAGACAGTTTTATTTGAGAGGAGGAGAAATAGGCTTTGAATTCGATAAGAATTTTATTCTCGGATGGTCCTGGCAAAAATCAAAAGAACCCATTGTTCCTATAAATAATCAAGATGCTTTTAATTTTAAAAATAGAGGTATTTTTATAAGCTATGTTCCTGGTTCACATAAAGTAATACATCCTCGTTTCAACTTTTCAGCGGGAAGTAGTTTAGCAACAACGGTAGATAAAATAAAAGAACGCGGCATAAATTTTTCTCCATCTTTAGGAATAGAAGCTAACATACTCTCCTGGTTAAAAGTAGGTGCTGAAGGAGGCTATCGCATTCATAGTGATTTCAGAACCCCAGCCCTACTTCAGAACTCCTTATCAGGTTCTTTTTTCCAAATACAAGTAAGATATGGTGCCAGTTGGAATAAGTTTAATAATCATAATCGATGGGATTAAAACCTGCCTGGATTATCATTTTATCGAATGAAAAGTAACCGATAGTTACTTTTCATTTGATAAACGTACATTACTTTCCTGTAAAGTGCTTAAGCATAATTATTTCTTGTGCGATAAGTTTTCTGGTAAATCCCCTTGGTAAATCCTTTTTGGTCAATCCCCCTAAATAGGTTCTATCTAATTTTACCACTTCATAACCAAGGTGTTCAAACAATCTTCTAATAATTCTATTCCGGCCAACATGAATGGCGATACTAACCTCTTTAAATGACCCTTCAGTTATAAAATGCAATGCGTCAACGGGAACAGGCCCATCTTCAAGAACAACTCCTTTTTGTATTTTCTCCACATCTGCTCCTGAAAGAGACTTATCCAGTGTAACTTGATAAACTTTCTTCATTTTATATCCTGGATGGGTCATTTTCAATGCCAGATCACCATCATTGGTTAACAAGAGCAGGCCCGTCGTCTCTCTGTCTAAACGCCCAACAGGAAATACCCTGGTCTTACCTTTATCTGGCAGAATATCCAGTACCGTTTTTCGTCCTTTTTCGTCTTGTGCTGTTGTGATTACTCCTTTGGGTTTGTTCATTAAATAATATACTCTTTCTTCCTGGGGAAAAACCGATTTACCCTTAAAACAAACCTTATCTTTAGCTTTAATAAGTAAAAAGGGTTCTACGACTTTCTGATCATTAACGGTTACAAAGCCCTCTTTTACATAATCAGCTGCCTGCCTGCGGGAACAAATACCACAATGGGCAATATATTTATTCAGGCGCATTCCATCGCCTTCTAATTCTGTATTGCGATTATTATTCATCAACTCCTCCTTGTCTGGTTCAGCCTTTCGTCGGGGAGCTACATCAAATTGTTTTTTAGGATTAGTAGGCCTGCCGTAAGGAGGCTTATTCGGCCTAAGCTTAGGTCGTGGTTTTCTATCATCAGAATACGCCATATCTATGTATTTGTTTGAATTTTATACTGAATTAGAAGGGAATATCCTCGTCTTCATTCATTTTTGAGGGACGGGTAATAATTTGCGAGAAAGGATTATCAAAGACATCATTTGGAAGACTTCCCATATCAAAATTTTCTAAATTTGAGAACCTTGCAAATTGCTCTGTAAACTTAAGTCTTACCGTATCTGTGGCACCATTTCTATGCTTAGCAATGATGACTTCTGCTACACCTTTCAGAGGCATTCCATTTTCATCTTCCGTAATTTGGTAATATTCAGGCCTATATATAAAACCAACGATATCAGCATCTTGTTCAATCGAACCAGATTCCCTTAAGTCTGAAAGCTGCGGCCTTTTGGGACCACCCCTACTTTCCACGGCACGACTAAGCTGGGAGAGCGCAATGACGGGCACTTTAAGTTCTTTTGCCAGGCCTTTAAGTGCTCTGGAAATAGCACTTACCTCTTGTTCGCGATTACCCATTCTATTATTTTCGCTACTACCCTTCATAAGTTGCAAATAATCAATCACAATCAACTGAATATCGTATTGTAATTTCATTCGTCGACACTTAGCTCGCAGTTCAAAAATATCAATACCCGATGTGTCGTCAAAATAAATAGGTGCGTCACCTATTCTTTCTATGGCACCGTGTAAATGCTTCCATTCATCTTCTGACAATTTCCCTGTTCTCAGTTTAGTCAGGGGAATTTCAGCATCCATGGAAATCAATCGTTGAGCTAATTGGACAGCGGACATTTCCAAAGAAAAAAAAGCAACGCCCATTTTAAAATCTACCGCAGCATTTTTCGCAATAGAAAGCACGAAAGAGGTTTTTCCCATACCCGGCCTTGCCGCAAGGATAATTAAATCAGAAGATTGCCAACCATTTGTCAGTCTATCTAAGGCACTAAATCCAGATGGAATACCACTTAAACCTTCCTCTACGTCCTTTAATTCTTCAATCTGTTTTAACGCCTTGGCCGCAAGAGAACTCATTGATTCAATGGACCGGCTCATATTCTTCTCAGCAATACTAAATAATCCCTTTTCAGCTGAGTCTAATAATTCAAAAACATCTGTACTATCTTCGTAAGCATCTTTTATAATAGTATTGGAAACCCTAATAAGTTCTCTTTGAATAAATTTTTGCGCTACTATTCTTGCATGAAACTCTAAATTGGCAGAAGAAGCTACCTTGTTGGTTAGCTCAACCAGATAATATGCGCCACCAATCGCCTCCAGATCTCCAGACTTTTTTAACTCCTCTGAAACGGTGAGCATATCAATAGGTTGCGATTTTTCAAAAAGCCGCAACATTGCTTTGAAAATTAGTTGATGTGCATCGAGATAAAAAGAATCTGAGACAAGAATATCTAAAACAACATTAATGGCTTCTTTTTCTAATAAAATAGCCCCTAAACTAGCCTCTTCTAAAGGTAAGGCCTGCGGTGGTTTTCTTCCATAAACGAATGTAGATACTTCCTCACTTCTTTTTTTAGAAGAGGATTTACCTACATTCGTCAGTGATAACTTAGGGGCAAAGCCCTTATCTTCTGCCATAATGATATACCAATTTTTACAAAGGTATATTTAATTCCTCATCATTTACAATCCACCTCTCTGTATGCATTAATTAATGCTAATTCCCCTTCTTTTCCAGGCTTGGCATTTCCATGCTCCATGCCCATCACGCCACGGAATCCTTTCTTATGATGTAAATGATTAAATATATGCTTATAATTTATTTCTCCTGTGGTAGGTTCCTTTCTTCCAGGATTATCACCAATCTGAATATAGGCAATTTCTTCCCAACATAAATCGATGGTATTAATCAGATTACCCTCATTTCTTTGCATGTGATACACATCATATAAAATTTTACAAGCCGGACTATTTACCGCTTTACAAATTTCAAAAGTCTGAGGTGCTGTCCTAAGGAATAAATCAGGATTATCACTTAATGGCTCCAGAACCATCACCAGATTATGAGGAGCTAAGATATCAGCACCAGCTCTTAACGCGTCAATAACATGGGCCGTCTGAAGACCAATAGGCAATTTACGCTCATAAAAACCAGGTACGACGGTCAGCCATTTTGCATTGACTCGTTTGGCAATATCCACCGCCTTTTTACAGGTATCAACAAATAATTGTTTGAACTCAGGTTTTCCGGTAGTTAAGGAAATTTTCCAATTGTCACCTCCGTCTATCACAAAAACGCCCATGTGCATACCCAATCTGCTCATAGCCGCAGCTATCCTCTCCTGCTCCTCAATAGGTCGTTTCATCATGCCATTGTCTTCCAGAGACCTGAAACCCTGATCAGCCATAAATTCAAGCTGAGAAACTAAATCCTTTCCGGCATGATTTTCAAACATCCCAAAGTGTGGGGCAAAATCACAAACAAAGGTGGGTTGTTTCAAGGTAGCCGATGGGAATCCCTTTCCAAAAACAGCGTTAGAGCCTACTCCTAATGCCGTTCCCAATATCGCAGCATTGCGTAAAAAACTTCTTCTTTCCATAATTATTTCTTTCAATGATTTAATTACTACAATATAGGAAAAAAATATTTATTTAAATAAAAAACACTCAAGACGATTAATCTTGAGTGCTATAATTACTCCCAGTTATAAAATTCTTTCTCAATTATATTTAAAAAACTGATTTTCTATTAATTGTAAATATAATATTTATAAAAAATATTACAAACTTTTTTTAGTTTTTTTTGATATAAATATCAATTAATTGTGCACAAAATAAATTAAAAAATGGATGGTTTCTGCTATTAAAGAGATTAAAGGCTATCCATTCAAGGATAACCAATGAAGCTCTTTTTCTTCAATTAGCTGAGAAATGTCATTTAATTCCTTTGAAAGGGTTTGGATTTTCTCGGGGGTCAGTAATGGATCATCAAAAGCGTTCGTTATTTGTTTCTTTTTTTCTTCGAGTTTTGAAATTTCTTTTTCGACTTTGTTAATTTCTTTCCGTTGTTCAAAAGTTATCAATGAAGGCTTTTGAACTACTTCCTTAGATTGTTGGGCGACTACCTTCTCCTCTCTTTTTAAAATCTGTAATTTTTCCTTGGCCAACTGTCGGTATTCAGAATAATCGCCATTGAAGTCAATACATTGTCCGTCTCCTTCTAAGACAAACAAATGATCAACAATTTTATCCATAAAGTACCTGTCATGACTAACCATGATGACACAACCAGGAAATTCCATTAAGAAATCTTCCAGAACATTCAGTGTAAGAATATCCAGGTCATTCGTAGGTTCATCCAGAATTAAAAAATTAGGATTTTTCATTATGATAGAAAGAAGGTACAATCTTCTTTTTTCCCCTCCACTCAACTGGCTGACATAAACTTGTTGTTGTTTTCGAGAGAACAAAAAGCGTTCTAATAGTTGGGTAGCGGATAATTTGAGTCCTTTTTCCAGGGGAATATATTCTGCGATGTCCTGAATAACATCAATCACCCTTTTATCTTCAACCCATTGCATACCGTCCTGGGTATAATAGCCAAATACGGTATTTTCCCCTAAAATTACTTTACCTGAATCGGGGCGAATATTTGAGGTTAAAAGATTTATAAAGGTAGTTTTACCTACTCCGTTGGGCCCGACGATACCCACGCGTTCCATGGGTTTAAATTTATAGGAAAATCCATCCAGGATAATTTTTTTATCAAATGCCTTACTAACATTATGCAGTTCTAGCACTTTCTTACCCATTCTTTGCCCCTTAATATCAATTTGCATTTCGGTTTCCACGCGATTTTTACCAACCTTATCTTTTAGGTCAAAAAATGCATCTACTCTCGATTTAGCTTTAGTTGTTCTGGCCTGAGGGCTTCTTTTCACCCAGGCTAATTCACGTTGCAGTAATTTTTTATTTTTTTCCCACTCGGCTCCTTCTGTTTCAATGCGCAGCGCCTTTTTTTCTAAATAATCGGCATAATTGCCACTATATTTATAGAGTTTACCTAAATCAAGTTCTATAATTTGATTACAGACGCGTTCCAAAAAATACCTATCGTGGGTCACCATTAAAAGAGTGATGTTTCCTTTTTTAAGGTAATCCTCCAGCCATTCCACCATTTCAAGATCCAGGTGATTGGTAGGTTCATCTAAAATAATAAATTCAGGTTCACTTAAAAGAATGCGCGCGAGAGCCACCCTTTTCTTTTGTCCTCCCGAAAGAAGGGAGACTGGTTTTTCAAAGTCAGATAGATTTAAGCGAAAGAGAATTTCCTGTACTTTAGCCTCCATGTCCCATGCCTTCAAGGCATCTAAATCTTGCAATGCTAATTGCAACGCCTGCTCGTCATCTGGGTGAAGCAAAGCTAACCTATACTTTCGTACGGCACTCAACTGTGGGTCATCACTATCTAATGTAGCCTCTAATAAGTTATGTCTGTCAGAAAACTCAGGTTCTTGTTCTAAAAATGCGGAGCGAATACTTTTATTCATCCAAACCTTAGCATTTTCTCCTTCTACTCCTTCCATTCCTCCAACAACCCTCAATAAAGTGGATTTACCGGAACCATTTTTGGCTATTAGGGCAATTTTCTGGCCTTTCGTTACTTGCAAAGAAAGGTTGTCAAACAATACTTTTTCACCGTATGTTTTAGTAATATTTTCAAGAGAAAGGTAGTTCACGTGTGTTTTATTTTTTCAAACGGATATAATCATTCAGGATTAAAAGTGATTCCCTCAAATAGATATCCTTCCCAACAGATTCTTTAAACGCTATATTCCTAGTAATTTTAGCGGAATCAGCATTAATTTCAGCCAGATCTGCAGCCAAATTTTCAACGCTCTTTATTTGGTAATTTTTAAAAGCATCTCTAAATTCCTGCGCTTCTTTTTCCTGATTTTTAAGCAACTGCTTATAGGCATTTATACTTAGCGGCATAATGGATTGATCCCTTTGTTTTTTTATACGAAGGGCATTTTTAAGAACCATCTGGAAGGAAGGATCTGATTTAACGCGATCTTCACTCTTTTTTTTCAGTAAATCAATAGATTGCAGTCTTGACTTTTGAGGTTCATACCCTACAGGGGCTATTTCGGTCCACTCCATAGCATAATCTTCTTCACTTTCACCTATTTCCAAATAATGATATTGGTCAGGTAAAATAATATCAGGCGTCACCCCCTTTAACTGAGTAGAGCCACCATTAATTCTATAAAACTTTTGCGTTGTTATTTTTACTTCTCCCAAAGGTTTGAATTCTTCATAACCTCTAAGCCCCATATCCAGGTCGAAGAAACGTTGAACGGTCCCTTTTCCGTAGGTCGATTTTGTTCCGACAATGATTGCCCTGCCATAATCTTGCAAAGCTGCGGCAATGATTTCAGAAGCAGACGCACTCATATTATTAACCATGACGATCAGCGCCCCATCATACTGGGTTCTTGAATCAGGATCGCGTAAAACGTCCGCTTTACTTTCTTTTGATTTCACTTGAACGACAGGACCTGAAGGGATAAAAAACCCAGTCATTTTGACCACATCACTCAATGAACCTCCCCCATTATTTCTTAAATCCAAAATGATACCATTTACGTTTTCAGCCTTTAACTTTTCAATTTCCTTCTCTACATCTGGCGCACAAAAACGACCTTTTGGATCTTCGAAATCGGCATAAAATCTGGGCAAATAAATATACCCGTACTTTTCATTTGGGAATTGGTCATTTTTCAAAAGAAGCGATTTAGCAAAACCTTCTTCCAATTCAATAATATCCCTTGTTATTTCGATTTCCTTAATGGTACCGTCAACTTTTTTGACTAATAAACGAACTTTAGTTCCTTTTTTCCCTCTTATTTGCTGAACGACGTCATTGATAACCATTCCTGAAATATCTTTGAAATCGGCACCTTCCTGCGCTACTTTTAGAATGATATCATTTTCAAATATCTCCTTTGTTTTCCATGCCGGACCGCCCACAACAACGGTAGCCACCTTTGTATAATCACCAACGGTTTGGAGGGTTGCTCCAATCCCCTCTAACTTACCAGTAAATCTGATATCGAAATTTTGCTTTTCAATAGGCTCGAAATAATCGGAATGAGGATCATACAAGTGCGTCAAACTATTTATATAGATGCTTAATCTATCGGATCTTTTAGTTTTAAATAGTCTTTCATACCACTCGTCATATAATTTCAGCACAGCTTCCCTGGCTTCCTTTTCCAGTTCATCTGTACTTTTTGCCTTTATTTCCGTACTCCCCTTGCCCTGTAATTCCAATTTCTCATTTACCCTGGATACTATTTCGTAAGCAAGTAGTTTCCGCCACACCTCTTTTAATTCAGTATCATTTGCAGGGAAAGGTCTTTTTTCACTATCAGTTTCGAATGTACCATCTCCATTTAAATTAAATGGTTTCGAGAGTAATTCCCTATAAATAAGCTGTGTTTTACGAAGGGATTTATCTAATAAATCGATGGATAAATCAAAAAAGGTAAAAGTGCCTTCGATAGCTTGATTATCCAGATTTAACCGGTGATTTTCCAATAACGCAAGGTCTTCTTTGGTTAAAAACCGCTTTCCTCCGTCAATACTTTCTATATAATAGTTAAATAATTGTTCTGATAATTTGTCGTCCAAAGATTTGGGTCGGAAATGCAATTGTTCAACATAATTAAGCACCGTTTTTACCAACACCGCTTCTTTTCCTTCATTTTGAGATGGTTTCGGTAAAAATGAGGCAATTAATAGAATGCCAGCAAATAGCGAAACAATAATAAGACCTTTCTTTTTCATTCAATATTATTTACTTAAACGTGCGAATATAGCTTTTTAAAGCCGCTTTTTATGAAAGAATGCTTCTAGTAAACGGTTTTTTTTTGTAGCTTGTTTCAATATATGACTTTATCTTGAAAAAACATTTACCGTGGCTAGAATATCACTCATATTACTACTATTTATGATTACAGATGCAACTGCTCAAAGTACTTTCGTCCCTAATTATGATGAAAATAAGGTTGTTAATTATTCATTACCCGATGTAGGCGATATCATTGGCGAAAAAATTAACAACGTATCTCAGTGGGAAAAAGCAAAAGATAAATGGTTGAAAATTTATGCTTCAGAAATGTATGGTACCTTCCCATCAAAAAAAATAAGCGTTACTTCTAAACTACTGGTTCAAAAACAAATTTTAAACGGTAAAGCGGAAATGAACGTATGGGAAGTTTCTCTCGCTGGAAAAGTTAAAATTCATCTCATTGGTTTTATCCCTTTGGGTAAGACAGTTAAGGCTGCCTTATTAGGCCTTAATTTTTGCGGAATTAACACCGTTTATATGGATGCTGAAATCCCTGTTTCCTCAAAATATGTAATTTGTAATGAAAACCCATTTTTCAATAATCATATCGCCACTGACAAAGCAGTTGGAACACAAAAAGATACCTGGCAGATAGAAAAAGTAATAAATGCAGGCTATGCTTCCTTTTCCGTAGCATGTGCCGATTTTGAAGAGGATTTTCCTGACGGTTACAAAAAGGGCGTGCGAACTACACTTGCCAATGATTTAAATATTAACCCAAAAGATTGGTCTGCTATAAGTGCCTGGGCCTGGGGGTTAAGTAAAATGTTAGATGTAATAAAAACCTTACCAGAGCTCAAGAATACAAAAATGATTCTTCATGGACATTCCCGAATGGGTAAAGCAAGTCTTTGGGCTGCTGCCAATGATACTCGTTTCGACGCAGTTATTGCTATACAGTCTGGTGAAGGTGGAGCAGCTCTGCTTAGAAGGAATTTCGGAGAAGGGATTGAACCTATAACCACCCGATTTCCTCATTGGTTTTTACCTGGTTTTGCAAAATATGCCGGCAATGAATCTACCTTACCGTTTGACCAACATATATTACTGAGCTTAATTGCCCCAAGACCTCTCTTCGTGAGCAGTGCACTGGATGATAAATGGGCTGACCCAAAAGGAGAATTCCTTTCAGCAAAAGAAGCTGGTTTTGTTTATCAACTTTATGAAAAAAAAGGTATTTCAGAAGTAAATATGCCTGATACAGAAGTATTGGTTGGCAAAAATGTAAACTATTATATCAGAAAAGGAAAACATGAAGTGAACACTTTAGACTGGGATTATTTTTTAAAATTTATTCCTAAAGTTGTTTCTGGAGATTTCTGAATTCATTTGTTAAAATGCGTCAATAATTGTTCTTTATAACTGGGACCAACTGGAATTTTTTCTTTCCCAACCTGAATCGTATTGCCATCTAAAAAATCAATTTTATTGATGGCGACTATGTACGATTTATGAACGCGTATAAATTGCGATGAAGGTAATTCCAGTTCAAGCGTTTTTAAAGCACCCAATGATAAAATACGACTTCCATTTAAATGAAAAGAAACGTATTCACTTAAGCTTTGTATGTATAAAATTTCCGATAACTTTAATCTGTGTATTCGATGTTCCGATTTAACTAATATAATTTCCTTATTCTGGCCTTCGTGTTCAACATTAACCATTTCTGTTTTAAACCGGTGACGTTCCAGTGCTTTATTAACCGCCAACGTAAACCGGTCAAAACGAATAGGTTTTAACAAATAATCAACTACATCGAGGGTGTAACCTTCTAAAGCATGTTCAGGATAAGCAGTGGTTAGAATAATCAGGGGCTTATAGGTTAATGATTTAATAAACTGCAAACCACTCATTTCGGGCATCTGAATATCTAAAAAAATCAAATCAATTTCTTTCGTTTGCATTATTTGCATAGCCTCAAGAGGGTTTCTGCATTGGGCAACTATGGTAAAACCTAATCGTTGAACATAGTTTTCAATAAGCATTCGCCCCAACTCCTCATCATCGACAATAAGACATCGCAAATTAATCATTTCACAATTTTTCAATGATTAAATCTACTGAAAAAACCTGGTCTTGTTCATTTATGCTCAGTTGAAACTGGTCTGGATAGATTAATTCCAGTTGTCGCCTTACATTAACTAAGCCAATACCTCCTGTATCGTCTGTTGTATGGGATTTATCGGGCAGACTATTTTGGACATTCAAATGCAGGGATTCCCCCAAAAGCTGCAGCTTTATGTTAATCCATCCATTTGCTTTGTCCTCAAATTTACTATGTTTAAAGGCATTTTCCACTAATGGGATGAGAAGCATAGGCGCAATTTCAAGATGATCAGGAATTTCACCACAATCAAAATTTACATTTAATCCCCGGCTGTCTTTTAATAAATTGAGTGATATGAAATGCCTGATATAACCAATTTCTTTTTCCAGCCTTACCTTTGGCGCATTGCATTCGTACAACATGTATCGTAACATATCGGAAAGAACAAGAAGATAATCAGGTGCTTTATCCGATTTTATAAGCGTTAGTGTATAAATATTATTTAACGCATTGAATAAGAAATGTGGATTTGTCTGACTGCGTAAAAATTTTAACTCAGTTTCCAGTTTTTCAGAGCGTAATTGAACGGATTCCTTTTCTTTAATGGCAAATAAACGGGTAACCTGTAACAAAGTACTAAGAAGGAATGCCATAAATAAGGGAAAACTTCGACCCAGGAAATACCACGATTTAGTTAAGGTACTTATTTTCCTGACGCCACGATATCGACCCCTCGGATAAAAATATTCCACCAACTCCTGCACACCATAACTTATGGCCAGAATTAGCATTAAGCCAATAATCAAATATAAAAAATGCTTTTTCTTAAGATAAAGCCTCGGGAAAAGAAACAAGGTATTAAAATACACCAACGTCATTTGCCCTAATACGATAATGCCTGATTTTGGAATCGTTTCCAGAATATTCTCACCTCCTCCAATCAAAAAAGTTTGTGTAAGAAGTATTCCTAACCAAAGTAACCCTTGAAACAATAATATTTGGAAACGAGGCATATTATATAATTTTAAATTTTACAATATTACCACTTGTCTGTACTATTTTGTTATTTATTCAACAAAAGCCCATTTATTATCAGTAAAACATAAAAAAGTAAAATCTGCATTGATTGATAAAATATGGGTATTCGCTGAAAATATTTTTTAACCATGGTATTTAACCTTTTATTTGCTGCACAAAAAATTTATAATGATTAAATACAGTTTTCTACTCTTCTTCTCTTTTTGTTTGACCACAATGATGGCTCAAAGTACTACCATTACTGGTACAGTTATATCCAATGGAGACGGCTCCTTCCTTCCCGGAGCGCATGTTATATTAGTTCCTTCTGCAGGAGGTCCGGAACTTGATAATCTTACCGATGATAAAGGAAAATTTGTGGTTAATAATATCAAACCAGGCGATTATCTACTCACAATAAGTTATTTAGGCTTTACCGATTATAAAAAGCAGCTTCAAATCACAAGACGCGGGCTCGAGCTGGGTGATATTAAATTGGTAGAATCAGCGTACGAACTTGGTCAGGTTCAAGTAGTTGGACAGGCAGCTCAAGCGACAAGTAAGGATGACACGCTCCAATTCAATGCCAGCTCGTTTAAAACAAATCCTGATGCATCTGCGGAAGAGTTGACACGAAAGGTTCCTGGCATTGTCATAGAAAATGGTAAAATTCAAGCACAGGGCGAAGACGTAAAAGAGATTTTAGTAGACGGAAAGCCATTTTTTGGAAATGACCCCGCTGCGGCGCTGAAAAATCTTCCCGCTGAAGTGATTGATAAAATTCAAATCTTTGACAGACAAAGTGATCAGGATGCTTTCTCTGGTTTTAATAGCGGTCAGACCACAAAATCTATAAACATTATTACCCGTCAGGATAAAAGAAATGGTGCTTTTGGGCGTTTATTTGGTGGATACGGAACCGATGAAAGATACCAGGCCGGAGGAGCTGTTAATAGGTTTAAAGATGACGTTAGATTTACTATTCTTGGACAATTTAACAATATTAACGAGCAGAATTTTTCAAGCGAAGATCTTTCTGGCGTAAGTCAAGGTGGTGGAGGTCGAGGTTCAGGAGGCGGAAGTTGGGGCGGCGGCGGTGGCGGCTGGGGTGGCGGAAATAATGATTTCGTCGTAGATCAGAAGCAGGGAATTGCCAAAACCAATGCATTTGGTATAAATTATTCCGATACCTGGGGTAAAAAATTGAAGATTTCAGGAAGTTATTTCTTTAACCAAGGTAAT
Organism: Bacteroidota bacterium; assembly: GCA_014190515.1. Lineage (GTDB taxonomy): Bacteria > Bacteroidota > Bacteroidia > Chitinophagales > Saprospiraceae > BJGN01. The sequence continues at coordinate 14,767 of BJGN01000007.1, read as the reverse complement.
ATTGTTTCCGAACAAAATCTTAACAGAGAACTCATTAATAATCGCAGTGATTTTTCTCAATTTTATGAGGAACACAATGAAGCTACCTCCGGCAATTTAAATCATAGAATGAATATGCGCATAGAATATGAATTAAATAAAAATAATTCATTGATTATCCAGCCTCGTATGTCTATGCAAAATACTGATGGAATACAACTTATTACGGCCGAAAATAACACCCAGTTATTAAAACTTAACGATAGTAAAACAGATTTTTCTACCCTTCTGGGAGCTTTAAATTTCTCCAATCAGATTCTGTGGAGACATAAGTTAAAAAAAGCCGGACGAACTTTTTCTGTAGAAGTGAATAATTCCATTAGAAACCAAGATGGAGAAAGTAGTCTATACGCGCTAAACAATAGTTTCGGCATTCGCCTTCGGGCCGACACAATTGATCAGGAAAACAGACTGTTAGCTAAAGGTTCTACCGCTAGTGCCAATATTAACTTTAATGAGCCAATCAGCAAAAAGTCAGGCCTGCAACTTTCTTATAATGTCTCAAGACAGATTGATGATTCTGACAAAAAGAATTTCAACCTTGATCCATTGACCAATACCTACTCAGAACTTAATGGGGCATTATCTAACGTACTCGGCAGCGAATTTCTAACCCAAAGAGCTGGTTTAGGTATCCGTGGCGGTAATGAGAAAATGCAATTTAATCTGAATACCAACGCCCAGTGGGTAAACCAGGATGCTTCTCAGACGTATCCCTTACAAGCGAATATTGAAAGAAATTATTTTAATGTTCTGCCTTTTGCCTATCTGAAATATGATTTTTCAAAGCAGAAAAGTATTCGATTTTTTGGCCGTGCCTATACTAACGCCCCTTCCATAAGTCAATTACAAGAGGTGGTAGATAATAGCTCCCCTTTAAGATTAAGGACAGGAAATCCAGAACTTTTACAAAGTCTTGGATATAATATGAGTCTTAGGTACTCTGCAACAAATCCTGCCAAATCTACTATTTTATACTCTTATATCAGCGGAACAATCAATCGCAATCAAATCACGAATAGTACCCTTATTGCTACAGAAGATACCTACTTGAATGGTGGCGTATTATTTCCAAGGGGCGGACAATTAGTCGTTCCAGTAAATTTAAATGGCAATTGGAACCTAAGAGCGTTCACAACCTACGGCTTTCCTTTGAAAATGATTAAATCTAATGCTAATCTTAGTTTGAATGCAAGCTATCAGGAACAACCTGGAATGGTAAATAAACAAATCAATACCTCTGAAACAACCACTTTGGGCTTTGGACTATCTGTGACCTCAAACATATCTGAAAAGATCGATTTTACGCTATCATCCAGAACCAATTGGAATCAGGCCATTAGTTCGTTGAATAGCTCATTAAATAGTATTTTCCTAAATCAACAATTTGAAGGCAGGCTAAACTTGATTTTACCAGGTGACTGGACCTTTAGAAGCTCCATTATTAATCAGTCATTTAGTGGACTGGGTGATGGTTTCAATCAAAACTACTGGTTATGGAACGGAAGTATAGGAAAGAAATTCCTAAAAGATAACAAGGGAGAATTATCATTGGTTGTATTTGATTTGCTTAAACAAAATGTAAGCATACAAAGAAATGTGACTGAACTATACATTGAAGATGCACAAACGATTGTTTTACAACAATACTTTATGCTACGATTCAACTATCGTTTAAGTGCCATGGCACCTGCTACAAACAACCAGCAAAACAATGATATGAGACCTCAGGGAATGCCTTGGAGCCGAGGCAACTAAAAAAATAGTGTTTTAATAAAATTGTACCATAGTTGATTAAAAAAGCCCGGAATTTTTCCGGGCTTTTATTTTATCCTTTAACACCAATCCAACTAAATTCATACGGTAGATTAGGTACTTTGATTCTTTCTGCAATTCGCTGCAATCGGGCGGGCAAAGCCATTACATAATCTCTGGCCTTCTCTCCCTGAGCATTTAGATTGGTTACATTTCCAATTTTCCATTCCTCAAGCAAGCCCTGCATGATATCAATATAGTCTTGCGTTGTATAAACACCGATTCTTTGGGCGGCATCTGAAAAATGACTGAAAGTTTCCCCCATTTTAATACCTGTTTCTCTTAAAAAGAGAGCGGGCATAACAATTTTTTTTCTCATCATATCTTCCAGGGCTACCATCATTTCAGAAGGATCCACCTCTAAAATTCTGGTAACAAATGATTTGTAAGCTCTTGCGTGTCTTAATTCATCTGCTGCAATAACGCCACACATTTTGGAGAGTAACTTGTTGCCGTATTCTTTTGCCAGGGTAGCCGTTCTTCTGTGAGATACATTGGTTGCCAGCTCTTGAAACGAAGTATAGATAAAATTTCGATACGGGTCTGAACCTGTTCCAATATCAAAACCATCGTGTATTAAATATTGAGTAGAAACCTCCATAGCCCTCATATTGATCCGTCCGGATAAATACAAATATTTATTTAGTAAATCACCATGTCTGTTTTCTTCTGCCGTCCATGCCCTAATCCAACGACTCCACCCTTCATTTTTCTCCTGATTAATACCATCAACACTCATCAACCACGATTCGTAGGTTGGGAGAGCCTCCTCGGTAATACAATCGCCGATTAAAACTACCAGGTAATCATAAGGTAATTCTTTAGCCGTTTCCCTTAAAAATTTTACATCGTCAAAAAAGTTTTCACTACTGGAATCTGGCAAAAAATCCGTAGGTTGCCAGATTTTATCAACAGGCGTAAGGTATGAATCAATGATATCATCCATGTTCTTGGCCAGGAATTGCATCACTTCGATGCGATTAGGAGATAGTTGCATGAAATACGGTATTGGTGTTTTTGGAATTTTGATTTGTACAAATGTACAACTTTTATAAGTAATTAATAATTTCGCACTGTTTATACTTCAAATATAGTATTGAAAATGAGAAAATTTATCGATTTTATTCTGAGTGCCCTTTGTATGGGGTCTTTTTTTCTGCTTCTGGTTATTTTTCACCCCATCCAATGGATTGCTTATGAGACTATTGGTGAAAAAGCACAAAGAAGGGTTGTTGAAATATTAAACTTCTTCCTAGTTGGCACCCTTCTGTATATTTTTTCAAAAATATCCTTTACCTTCGTCGAAAGACCTCCTTTAGACAGGCGTATTATTTTTGTTGCCAATCATCAAAGTATGCATGACATACCAGCATTGATTTGGTTTCTCAGAAAATATAAACCTGTTTTTGTTTCCAAAATCTCTTTAGGAAAAGGCATTCCCAGTATTTCCTACAATTTGCAAAAGAGTGGCGCGGCACTCATTGACAGAAAAGATGGTAAACAAGCTATAAGAGAAATTGTACGAATGGCGGAACAAGTGGTTGAAAAAAAGCAGGCTACTCTTATTTTTCCAGAAGGGACGAGAGCTAAAACAGAACAATTGTTACCTTTTATGACGGGCGGTATTGCCGCTTTAGTAAAGAAAATACCCAATGCATGGATTGTACCCATAGCCATAAGTGGCAATGCAACCATGAACCCCAAGGGTCTTTTTCCGTTAAAATCAGGCCAAAATTTAAGCTGGACTGTATTACCTGGTTTTTCCACTGATCAACTTAATGCAACAGAAATTTGTCAAAAAGTTGAATCTCAAATTAACAACTACAGACAATTACTTCATCAGAAATAACCTACTTTTAAATTGTACTTTATTATTTAATTTCGTATATTTGAATCTCTAAAACTAAAATAATGAATCTTCATCTTTTTATTTTCGGTCAAGGTCCTTGGGAAGTAGTTCTCATTTTTGGTGCCGTTCTCCTACTTTTCGGTGGCAAGAAAATTCCTGAGTTGATGCGTGGCATTGGAAAAGGTATCCGCGAATTTAATTCCGCCCGTTCTACTTTAGAAACTGAATTAAAGGAAGGCACCAAAGAAGCCGAACGTGCTCGTTTGGAAGAACACAAATAAATGTTATTAAAATAAATAACCGCTGGTTATTGTTTTTACATCTATAATATACACTTTATATGTTTCCATATATTGTGTATATTTTTTTGTAAAATATAGATTGATTTTAATATCCTTATTTTGACCTAAATAAGTTTTTGCTACTCTTGAACTTGTTTCTTTACCTTAATGGTACGACCAGGACGGAGTATAAAGTTTCTGTCTAACTGGTTCCATATTAACAAATCGAAGAAAGTTACCCCTTCAATTTTCATAGCAATTTCAAATAGAGATTCTGGTTTTTGAACCTTATAAAGAATAAACTCATCTTTCTTGATATTCGCCACCTCTCTTGAAAACCTATAGCTTAGATTTGACTCTCCCAATTGGTTAGGTAAATCTATGTTTGTTAATTCATTTACATTGGGTCCGCCTTCCCTATCCTGATGGATAATGACATCATCTGTATGATAAACTATTATGGGTTGGCAGTAGTCAAGGGTTCCATTTTTTATTTTATTCCAGGCCTTTAATTGAGCAATGCCACATTTAAATAATACAGATAAGTCTTCCAGACTTTCCCCGTGGTGAGTGTAATAAATAGATTTATTATAGGGAGCGTTCATATCCTCCTTGGGAAGTTCAATATGAATAGGATTTGAGGAAATAGAAGCAAACTTATCTGCATCGGGCAATTGGGAATTCAACCATTTATTTAATAGAGGCCCCACCCTTCTTGGAAGAAAGAGATCAAAACCATTTTCAGAAGCGGGAATGACACTTTTCCGAAAGGAGGGATTGAGTAATTCTATAGTTTCCAGAGAGAGTCCAGTCAGTTTTGCAATCGTTTCGAAACTTATACCACTATAAATTTTAAATGCCTGGGTCAGTTGTAAGTCCAGTGGGGGGAGCTCCGGATCAAGGCCATGTGCTTCAGCAAAAGTAGATAGGTAATTAGCTGCAATATACCCTGGAACATAATTGGCCGTTTCTTTAGGCAAATAATTTCTAATCTCCCAGTAATCAGTACTTCTTCCTCTCTTTACAGCTCTAATCACTCTGCCACTTCCACTGTTATAGGCCGCAATAGCCAATTCCCAGTTACCAAACTGGGCATATAAATCTTTCAAATATTTAACAGCTGCCTTAGTTGAAGCTCTGGGATCGCACCTTTCATCTACTTGACTGTCAACACGTAGTCCATAAAATCTACCTGTTGGCGCCATGAATTGCCAAAGACCTACAGCACCTGCATGAGAAAGTGCCCGCGGTTCCAGGGCTGATTCTACCACGGCGAGATATTTTAAATCTTTTGGCAGGCCTGCTTCCTCGAGATAATCTTCGAACATTGGAAAGTACAATAACTGTTTTCCCAACATTCTTTCTGCACCACGTCTTCCTCTTACTGTGTAAGTCTTTAAATAACTCTTAACGGCCACATCGTATCTTGCCTTAATCACCTCATTATTCATAGTAGCTAAACGAGCTATTATTCCCTCTTCATCATAAGGAACCGGATCAGCTTCCGGTGAGAAGGAAGCCAAACTAAGGACCGTAAGAACAGCAAATCCTATAATTTTGATTCGCATGATTTTAAATCTTTATTCAAAAGGCTTAAAAGTACAAAAAAAATATGTTTTTATACTGATATTAGTCCTAAATAATGCTTCATAATCTTTTAACTCCTGAAAAATTATGTATATAATTATTTATATTCGCAAAAATTTAAGAGATGGAACTAAATAAAAATACTTTTGTAGCCATTCTAGCCGGAGGAATTGGCAGCAGATTTTGGCCTGCGAGTAGAGAAGATCGTCCAAAACAATTTCTTGATATAACGAATTGTGGAAAATCCCTACTTCAATTAACTTTCGACCGGTTCAAACACATTTGTCCCGAAAATCAAATTTATATCGTAACAAACGAGCAATATGTACCCTTAGTTAAGGAACAATTACCTCAGGTTCACTCAGACCAAATCATCGGAGAACCAGGCAGAAATAATACCGCACCCTGTGTTGCTTATACTGCTTTTAAAATACATGCGCAGAATGAACAGGCAAATTTGATTGTTGCTCCCTCTGACCATCTTATTATGCAGGAATTGGCCTTCATCAAAACCATAGAGGAAGCATTGTCTTTTAGTGCATCCAATGATGCCTTGGTAACATTGGGTATTCAACCTGTCCGTCCGGATACAGGTTATGGTTACATACAAAAAATTAAAACACCCGTAGAGGGCAATGTTTACAAAGTTATCAGATTTGCTGAAAAACCACCCTTAAATACAGCAAAAGAGTACGTTGAAAGTGGTGATTATCTGTGGAACGCAGGTATATTCATCTGGCGAACCGATATTTTGTTAAAGGCATTCAAAAATTATGCGCCAGAAATTTATTCTATACTACATGCTGGAGCAGATTTTTATAACACCAGTTCCGAAGATGCTTTCATCAAAAGAGAATATCCAAAAACACCTTCTATTTCCGTTGATTATGCCATTATGGAAAAAGCAGATAATGTTTTCACACTGCCGGGAGATTGGGGTTGGTCCGATTTAGGTACCTGGGCATCTTTGTATGCAGAATCCCCGAAAAATAGTCAAGGCAATGTCAACGTAAATAAAAACGTACTGCTTTACAATACAACGGGATGCCTCCTACGGATTCCAGAAAATAAAAAATTGGTTGTCAAAGACTTACATGATTTTATGATTATTGACGAAGGAGATATTCTCCTAATTCATCCTTTAAATAAAGAACAGGAAATAAAATCGATAGCGGAAGATGTTAAAAATATTTGATTATATCTATTTTAAACATTTATTCTCAATTTTCATTTTATTAAAATTGAAATAATAAATATTTTAACCGATTTTTATTCAAAAATTGTTTAACTTTAGAAAAAGTCACCTTCAACAAATATTTAATGACCCCTCTCAATAGTATCGAAAACATGGTTTTTGCAAAAGAAGATCTTTATTTTTCCCTTCAAAAATTCTTTGGCTTCGATCGCTTTAAAGGTAATCAAGAAGAAATTATCCAAAGTGTTCTCTCAGGTAGAGATACTTTCGTTATCCTTCCTACTGGTGGTGGAAAATCACTCTGTTACCAACTCCCCGCTTTAATGCTTGAAGGAACGGCTATTATAATCTCCCCGCTCATTGCATTAATGAAAAATCAAGTTGATTCTATTCGCGGGCACAGTCAGACTGATGAAATTGCTCATTTTCTAAATTCTTCCCTGAGCAAAGTTCAAATGAAACAAGTCAAACAGGATATTGCCGATGGTAAAACAAAAATGCTTTTCATTGCTCCTGAAACCTTGACTAAAGACGAAAATATAGAGTTCTTTCAGTCCGTAAATGTGTCCTTCGTAGCTATTGATGAAGCGCATTGTATTTCCGAATGGGGACATGATTTCAGACCAGAATATCGAAGGATTAAAGCAATGCTGGATGCTATTAGAAGGGAGGTTCCCGTGGTTGCATTGACAGCGACAGCCACTCCAAAAGTGCAGTCCGACATAGTGAAAAATCTCGATATGCGAGGTGAAAATATTTTTATCGATTCATTTAATCGTACGAATCTGTACTACGAGATAAGACCTAAATTACAACCGGAACAAACGATAAAGCATATTGTCCAGATTATTAAAGCGCACCCAAATCAGTCAGGAATAGTTTATGTTCAAAGCAGGCGCGCTGCCGAGGAAATAGCGAAAACATTGCTGGTCAATGATGTGAAAGCAGCGCCTTACCATGCAGGTCTCGACCCTAAAGTAAGAAGTAAAACCCAGGACAATTTCCTGATGGAGGAAATTGACATCATTGTCGCAACCATTGCCTTTGGTATGGGTATTGACAAACCCGATGTCCGTTTAGTTATCCATTATGATATTCCGAAAAGTATAGAAAATTATTATCAGGAAACAGGTCGTGGCGGACGAGACGGACTGGAAGGAAAATGTATAGCCTTCTTTTCCTACAGAGATATTTTGCGTCTTGAAAAGTTTTTACGCGATAAACCTGTCGCTGAAAGGGAAATGGGCATGCAACTTATGCAGGAAATAATGGCCTATTCCGAGACGGCTGCCTGCCGCAGAAAATTCTTACTCCATTATTTTGGTGAAGAATTTGATGATACCCATTGCACTAATATGTGCGATAATTGCAAATTCCCCAAAGAGAAAAAGGAGATAAAAGAAGAAATGAAAACGGCTCTATTGTCCGTTTTAGACCTTAAACAGAATTTTGGCATAAAAATCCTCGTAGAATTCATTCTCGGGGTAGATAATAAAGAAAATAGAGACTTTAATTTTAATAAACTGGAAAGATACGCCTCTGGAAAAAATCAAGAGGCTAACTTTTGGTACTCTGTTTTCAGACATGCCCTCCTGAACGAGTTCCTTTATAAAGATATTGAAAGTTATGGTCTTCTAAAAATGACCGATAAAGGAAAACAGTTTATTCAGGAACCTTTTTCCTTGCAAATACCTATTAATCAAGATTTTGCAGCTCTATCAGCTGAATTTATCGAGGAATCTTCCAAGCATGCAGCCCTTGATACTGTTTTATTCAGTTTACTGAAAGATCTTAGAAAGAAAGAGGCAAAGCGCCTTTCCCTGCCTCCTTTTGTTATTTTTCAAGAGGCGTCTTTAGAGGATATGGCTACTCAATATCCCATTTCCTTAGATGATATGACACTGATTGCTGGCGTCAGTAGAGGAAAAGCAATACGTTATGGAAAACCGTTCATTCAACTCATTGGCAAATATGTCGAAGAAAATGAAGTAGAAAGACCCGACGATATCCTAATCCGTCAGGTAGCAAATAAATCAAAAGTAAAAGTGCAGATTATTCAGGGAATTGATAGAAAAATGCCGCTTGATGACCTGGCAAAATCTAATCAACTCTCTTTAGATGAGCTTCTTACTGAGATGGAGGCTATTGTGGAATCAGGTACCAAATTAAATATAGATTATTATATTGAAGAGGTTATTGACGAAGGTACAAGAGATGAAATTTATGATTATTTTATGGAGGCAGAAACAGATTTACTCCAACCAGCTATTAAATCGTTGCAAGAAGAGGATATCACAGAAGAAGAAATTAGAATTTTTAGAATTAAATTCCTTTCTGATCTGGCAAATTAACAGCTCAATATTATGGATTTGCTTATTATAAACGGCCCAAATCTAAATCTTCTCGGGAAAAGAGAACCCTCCGTGTATGGAAGGCAATCTTTCGATGATTTTTTTTCTTCTCTCAAACTAAAGTACCCCTCATTGAACTTGTCTTATTTCCAAAGCAATCATGAAGGTGAAATCATTGACAAATTACATGAAAAAGGATTTGATTGTCAAGGAATTATTCTAAATGCAGGTGCTTACACTCATACTTCTATTGCCATAAGAGACGCCATTTCTGCCATTACAACGCCTGTCATTGAAGTACATATTTCAAATGTGCACGCCAGGGAACCTTTTAGACATCATTCTACCATTTCTCCCGTTTCAAAAGGAGTTATTATTGGTCTTGGATTAATGGGTTACTCGTTGGCTATTGACTATTTTGTTGACAGCTTGAGCACTCAACCTTAATGTTTAGAAATATTCCAAATTACAGTGTCTGATTACTTGTTACAATTGTATGACAGTTCTACCATATCAATGGATTACTTTTGTCAACAATTTTAAAGTATTATGCTCTCACACTACAAGATTATAACGCTTTCTCATCAACACACTAATCTTAGAGATTTAGCTAAATTTGTATTGCCTGAACTAGAGCAAACGATAGTTCATTTGTTGCAAAGTGCCAAAGAAAATTTCAAAATTCAAGAGTTATTTTATGTTTCTACCTGTAATAGGGTTATGTTTTTGTTATATGGCGAGTTTAATGCCAATGAAAACACAGTCATTCCTTTTTACCGCCACTTTCTTCCTCAATTAACTGCATCAGATTATTCTATATTAAAGGAAAATGTTAAAATTTTCCAGGGAACAGACGCGATATCTCATCTTTTTAATGTCGCTTCTTCCGTTGATTCTTTAGTGGTTGGTGAGCGGCAGATTCTTTCACAGTTAAGGGAAGCCTACGAATTTACCAGAACCCAGGGCTTATGCGGAGATGCTCTGCGTCTTTTGATGGACCAGGCCGTACTAACCTCTAAAGAGGTGTTTTCAACTACCCGAATTGGGGAAAAGCCCGTTTCGGTTGCTTCTTTAGCTGTTTTAAAATTACTCAGATACTCTCTTCGGCCCGATGCCAGGATTCTTTTAATAGGTGCCGGACAAACTAATAGTATTGTCGCAAAGATACTTCATAGCAATGCCTTTACCAATGTGCATGTTTTCAATAGATCACTGCCTAAAGCACAATCTATAGCCAAATTATTTCCCAACGGAAAAGCTTCGCTTCTTAGTGAGTTAAATGAATTTTCTCAGGGTTTTGATGCTTTAATTGCCTGTACCTCTTCTCCGACACCTCTCATTGACCTTCACGTATTTACTTCGTTGGTACAAAATGAGAAAAACCCCAAAGTTATCATAGATTTGGCTGTTCCCAATAATGTAACGATGGAGGTGGCAGAACTAAAACAAGTTCATTACGTCGAAATAGAGACGCTTCGTCAGGTTGCCAGTGAAAACATGGCCTTCAGAGAGGCAGAAGTTATTAAAGCAACCAAAGTTATTGACTCAAATATTGAAAAATTCAGCAGACTTTTTAAACAACGAAAAATTGAAAAAGCTTTTAGTTCCCTTCCAGATGAGATAAAAGCTATAAAAGAAAAAGCCTTGTCCGAAGTTTTTAAAAAGGATCTTGCAGAGTTGGACGAACCCACCAGGGAATTAATTGAGAAAATGCTCACTTATATGGAAAAAAAGTGTGTGGGCGTTCCAATGAAAGCCGCCAGGGAGATAATATTGTAATTCCTGAAAATATATAGATACTTGTTACCCCCCATTGAGATAACAAGTATCATAAGTGTTATTTTACATTTAATTTCAAGGCTAACTCATCTAATTGTGCTGACGCAATTTCCGATGGAGCGTCTATCATCATATCTCTACCCTGATTGTTTTTGGGGAAGGCAATGAAATCTCTGATAGAATTCTGACCATTTAAAACGGCACAAAGTCTGTCGAATCCAAAGGCAATACCTCCATGTGGTGGTGCGCCGTATTCAAAAGCCCCCAATAAGAACCCAAATTGGTTTTCGGCCTCTTCCGGAGTGAATCCGAGTAATTTAAAATTCTTGGCTTGCAAGGCTCTATCGTGAATCCTTATAGATCCACCGCCAATCTCCACACCATTAATCACCAAATCGTAAGCATCGGCACGAAGATTTTTAAGCACCTCCCTGTCATCACTTGCCATAGCCTCAATCTGCTCCTTTTTTGGAGAGGTGAAAGGATGGTGCATAGCATAAAAACGCTGAGTATCGTCATCCCATTCTAATAAGGGAAAATCAAGTACCCAAAGAGGTTTAAACTCCCCTTTTTTCATTAAATCGAGGCGACGTCCCATTTCTAAACGAAGCTCTCCCAGTTGCTTCCTAACCTTATCTGTTTCGCCCGACAAGATAAGCATTAAATCTCCCTGCGTGGCTCCAAATAATTCTACCCATTGCTGTAAAGCTTCCTGGTCGTAGAATTTATCTACCGACGATTTAATTCCGTCCTGGTTATAACGAACCGATACTAACCCTTTTGCACCAATTTGAGGTCTTTTAACCCAATCCGTCAGTTCATCGATTTGCTTTCTGGTCATATCAGCTTTACCAGGAACTTTTATCCCGATAATTAACTCGGCCTCATCGAAAATACTAAAGCCCTTATTTTTTACAACCTCATTTAATTCAACAAAAACCATATCAAATCTAAGATCTGGTTTATCAGAGCCATATAATCTCATGGCATCGTCATATTTCATACGAGGAAAGTCACCTAATTCTAAACCAAGGGTGTGTCTGAATAAATGTCTTGTCAAACCCTCAAAAGTATTTAGCACCTCTTCCTGGGTAACAAAAGCCATTTCACAGTCAATCTGTGTAAATTCAGGCTGCCTGTCAGCTCTTAAATCTTCATCTCTGAAGCACTTCACTATTTGAAAATACCTATCATAACCAGCCACCATTAAAATCTGTTTAAAGGTTTGTGGCGATTGAGGTAAGGCATAAAACTGTCCTGCATTCATTCTACTTGGAACCACAAAATCTCTGGCTCCTTCCGGGGTAGATTTTATAAGAAAAGGCGTTTCAATTTCAGCAAAATCTAAATCTGATAAATACTTCCTGGTTTCCAGAGATAGTTTTGAACGAAATAGAATATTTTTTTGTACTGGACTTCTTCTTAAATCTAAATATCTATATTTCATTCTAATATCATCACCACCATCAGTATCATCTTCAATGGTAAAAGGAGGAACCTTAGAAGCATTCAGGATTTGTAACCCATTCACCTGAATTTCAATTTCTCCGGTATCTCTATTCAGATTTTTATTAGTCCTTTCCCTAACTTTCCCATCTATCATGATGACAAATTCTCTACCCAATTTCCTGGCAGATTCACATAACTGTTTATCTTCTTCCAGAGAAAAGACGATTTGAGTGATCCCATAACGATCTCTAATATCCATAAACGTCATTGCCCCAAAATCTCTATTTGCCTGAACCCAGCCACTCAGTCTAACTTGTTTACCAACATCAGAAATTCTCAACTCCCCACAATTATGCGTACGGTACATATTAAAACATTTAACATAAGGTAAATAAATGCAAAAATATAAAAAACAAAGGTCAACTTCGATAAAAAAAACGAATCAATACCTGAATAGGTAAGTTATTATTCGTCATCCTTTCTGCATTTTGCGAGAGATAAATATTTCGTCGATCTGCGCCTATTCCAGACATTTCAAAAAAGGTATTCATGAACCCCAGGCGTTTTTCACCTATTTCTCTGCTTTCCTTTAAAAAAACACCCCCTCTATCCTGGACTTGAACAGCTAATTCAACGCCCAAACCTGGATATTCAGAGAGTATCTGCCGGATTCTTTGAAGTTCAAATAAGCCAAGAGCATCTGGTTCAATGCTACCTGTTGGAAAAAAAGGTACATTTAGGGGAATCAATTCAGTATAATAAAAAGGGTATGCCACCACATTTATCTGGGTGTCTCTTACTATCTTTAATGGCTGATAATTCAAAGTATCATTGAGGACATAATCCTTATTTCTGCCACGATTTCTCATTTCTAATGCCTCCATTCTAAGTGAAATCTCACTTCTGTTGGATAAAAGCAACTTTTTCTTTTCCTTTAAAAACTGTAAATAATACTGTTGACTTAGCAAATCAATCATGGGCATTTTTAGCTTATTCATTATCTCCCGCTCAATCAATGGCTTTAACCTTAAGCTTACTTCATTGAAAAATGGAAGTTGCAATGATTTTTTAACAGGCCAACTTAGATTTTTTACCAACTCATCATTAGGAATATTATAAAATATAGATGACTGTTTCGTTGATTCTAATTTATTTAGAAACTCCTCCATTAAAATTTGCGAAAGAGCTAAGTCATCCATTGACAATAACTTTTTTAGTCCTTCTAACGCTTCTTTTTTATACTCCGCTTCTACTTCTTTTACATATTCAAGTTGATTGGCATACCATTGATAATTAATGATATCCTTCACGAATAATTGAAAATTTTGTACGGTATCCTCATCTTCTTCCACTGCGTATTTTGCAGCATACTCATTTTTCCAAAATTCAATACGATTGATTCCCTCTGATAAGTCAACATTCATAGTCGGTTTCTTATCCGACGTTAATTTTAAGGTAAGTGAATAAGAATTCGATAGAATTTTTAATTCATTTTCAATAGGCTTCAAGTCAATGTCAGATATATCTTTGATATTTGTCCAAATGGCCGATGTGCTCAATTCAACCTTTTGGAGCAATCTGTCAATTTCGCTTTGAACATCTAAAATAAGATTATTTTGATTCGATAATTGCTTTTCAAGTTTTACTAATTCTATATCAAACTCTTCCAGATAACTATTTCGTTGAAACTTTCCTGCATAAATATTTCTGCCTTCCCTAACCGGTAATTGAACAGAAGGAATGAAGTATTCAGGTTTAAACGACATTAAAAGGATATCATCCCATTTTGGAAGGAAAGTTGTTGACCCAAATGAAAGAGGTTCGTTATTTATAACATGCAACGTATTCTCCTTACGGTTAAAACCATAAAACTTTAGTTCACCGTCAAAAAACTCATTTTTTGAAAAAATCTGACTGCTTGTTTTTATCGCAAGGACAGGCTCAGTTTGAAGCTTATCGGGTAATATCGCTTGATAAATCGATTCAACCCCATCCCTGTCTTTCACGGCGAACATAATTTTTCTTCTGTCCGCTGATAAGGTAGGTTCATATTCGTCCAATAAAGAATTAATCTGAAGACCAATATTTTCTGGTTCTGACCAATTTAACCAACCCTCCGTTGTTCTTTTCGAGGTGAAAATATCGAATCCTCCATAGCTTGAATCACCTTCGGCGCTAAAAAAAATCGTTCTATTATCCAAAGAAATCATGAGGTCTTTAACCTGTTTGAATTTTTCAAAACCCTTTAACTCCTTAGGAGTTGTCCAGGTAAAGGTTGAATCAAGAGAAGAAACAAAAATTTGCTGCTGGATTGAATCCCCTATTCCAAAAAAACATACCGTTTTAAAATTATTGTAGGTAATCCACTTCGCCGCCGGATAAAAGGGAGGTGTGGGAAAAATGTCACTTGCCACCCATATTC
>BJGN01000006.1 GCA_014190515.1 Bacteroidota bacterium | reverse complement strand
TGTAGCGTTCGTTGGTTCGTAGGTAGCATAATCTGTATCCACTAAATGAATCAGCGTATTTAATTCCGATAAAACCCAACGATCTATTTCAGGTCTTTTTTCCAATGGAACTTCGGCGGAGGACCATCTAAACTGGTCAATATTAGCATAAAGGGCAAAGAAAGAATAGGTATTATAGAGCGTTCCAAAGAATTTTCTAGACACTTCCTCAATACCCGACAAATCAAATTTCAGATTATCCCAAGGCTGCGCATTAGAAATCATATACCAGCGCGTAGCATCGGCGCCATATTTTTCGATGGTTGAAAAAGGGTCGATACCATTACCTAAGCGTTTCGACATTTTTTGTCCATTTTTATCCAGGACTAAACCATTCGACACTACATTTTTAAAAGCAACACTATCAAACACCATTGCTCCGATAGCGTGCAAGGTATAGAACCACCCTCTTGTTTGATCTACGCCTTCAGCGATAAAATCGGCTGGAAAATTCTGTTCAAATTTTTCTTTATTTTCAAATGGGTAATGCCATTGAGCGTAGGGCATGGCCCCTGAATCGAACCAAACGTCAATTAAATCGAGTTCTCTAAAAAGCTTTTCCCCATTTGCCGACACAAGAATAATTTCATCCATATAAGGACGATGAAGATCGGCGGGAACGGATTGTTGGAGACCTAAAACATCATTAGCCCGATCGATTTCCATTTTCAACTGAGCGATAGATTGAATACAAATTTCTTCTTTAGCGTCTGCGCTTCTCCAGATAGGCAGAGGAATACCCCAGTATCTTGAGCGGGAGAGATTCCAGTCCTGAAGATTTTCTAACCATTTTCCGAACCTACCTTCACCTGTCGAAGCAGGTTTCCAATTGATGGTTTGATTTAACTGCACCATTCTTTCCTTCAGGCTGGACGTTTTGATAAACCAGGAATCTAAAGGATAATAAAGAATCGGCTTATCTGTTCTCCAGCAATGAGGATAGGAGTGTACATATTTTTCAGAAACGAATAACTTATTTTCCGTTTTAAGTTTTATGGTAATGTCGGTATCTACTGATCTTTCCTCTTTTTGCCCATAATCCTTCACATAACGGCCTGCAAAATCAGTTACCTGTGGGACAAATTTGCCTTGTTTATCAACCAAAGGCATTGGATTGCCATTCACGTCTGGAACAGTAAGCGCGGCGATACCATTTATTTTGGCTACTTTAAAGTCGTCCGCTCCAAAAGTAGGTGCAATGTGCACTATTCCTGTACCGTCACTTGTTGTCACAAAATCACCAACAACGACTTCAAATGCCTTGCCTTCAGGAATGACGTAAGACAAAAGTTGTTCATAATGAATACCTTCCAATTCTTTTCCCGTATATTCGCCCACTATTTCTATATAAGGAATAGGTTGATTACCTGCTTTTATCTGATCCGGTTGTACATCGGGCTGTTGCTCACTAAAATAGGATGAAAACCTATCTTTAGCCAGAATGACAAAACATTCTTCCTTTGTATATCTATTGAAAGTGTGTACTTTAACGTATCGGATATCTTTTCCAACAGCTAACGCAGTATTGGACGGTAAAGTCCAGGGCGTTGTTGTCCATGCCAAAATAAAAGTATTGACTTGCCCTTTAACTTTGAACTGAGCAACGGCTGAAATATCTGTAATTTCCTGATAAGCATTGGGCATATTCAGCTCATGGGAACTCAGACCGGTACCTGCAGCAGGTGAATATGGTTGAATGGTATAACCCTTATAAAGCAACCCCTTTTGGTATAATTGCGAAATCAACCACCAGACTGATTCAATATATTCATTCGTATAAGTAACGTAAGGATTCTCAAGATCGACCCAATACCCCATTTGCTTAGTGATAGCATCCCATTTATCTTTATAACGCATGACGGTTTCACGACATTTATCGTTATATTCCTCCACTGAAATTGATTTGCCGATATCTTCCTTTGTAATACCCAATTCCTTTTCCACGCTTAATTCAATGGGTAACCCATGGGTATCCCACCCTCCTTTTCTCTCAACTCTTTTACCCTTCATCGTTTGAAAGCGACAAAAAATATCTTTTATAGCACGTGCCATAACATGATGAATCCCAGGCATACCATTTGCGGACGGTGGACCTTCATAGAATACGAAAGGCTGATTGGAATCTCTTTGATCGATACTTTTCTGAAAAATTTGAGCATTATCCCAATATTCGAGAATTTCCTTATCAATTTGAGGCAGATTAAGTCCTTTAAACTCTTTAAACATATTGTTTATTTTGGAAAAAGAAAGATAGTAAAATAGGATTAGAATGCAAAAGTAAGCAATTAAGGGTTTTTCTCACCTAAAGACATCGTTTGTGCGCGTAAAAAAGGCAATAATTCTGAAACGACATTTTTTGACTGCCATTCTGCCGGTGTTATTGGTTTACCTATAGATACAAAAAGAGGTTTACCCATTTTATTTTTCACTTCAAACAATAAAAGACCTAATCTTAAATTCATGTGAATATAACTGGCCAATTGGAACCAGAAACTATTATTTCCATGAAAATAAAGAGGAATTACGGTAGCTTTAGATTGAGTAATAAGTTTAACTACGAATCTTTTCCACTCTAAATCGACAGGTTCCTTCCCTGGAAAAGGAGCTGTTGCTACTGCCCCTGAGGGAAAAATAGCGATGGCTTCTCCATTTAAAAGTCTATTTATTGCTTCTTGTCGGGTATTAATATTTGTCTTCATTGCTTCCGGTATTTCCCTAAAATCAATGGGCAATAAAAATGGATCCAACTGTGGATTTCTGCAAAGGACGGCATTTACCAGGATGGCAAATTTGTCTCTAACTTTTGAAATAATCTCCCCTAACGCCAGGCCATCCACAACACCGAACGGATGATTAGCAATAAAGATGATTGGACCTTCACGGGGAATATCCATGATTGAAAAACCATCAAAGCATAAATTTATATTTAACTCCCTAAGGGCGGCACTCATCAAATCCTTTCCAGGTAAGCCCCTATTCAACACCTCATTATACTTTTTTTCGATAAGATTCCTACCAGTCAGGCCTTCCACCATTTGAATTATCCATTTCGTCACCCATGGATCTCCAGGTTCTGAATAGGAAAGGGAAGTATGGGTTTCTTTTGCTTTATTCATGAGGAAGTTACGTTTCAGATGGCACAAAGATAAGCAGCTACATTATAATTTTTTCAAAGCCTGTTCACTTCAGTAAAATAAAGTGGAGATGGCGCGGCAGGATAGCGGGTTACGAAGATGTCGGGGCTATGCCCCTGTGTGATGTAGGACGTCTGACGAGGTCAGACTTTCTGACCGGATGGGCTGGCTGACCTGTCGATAGCGGGTTACAAAGATGGCCGGGCTATGCCCCTGTGTGATGTAGGACGTCTGACGAATCAACCCGATGGGATTCCGCCATGTAGAGAAGCGATGCCTCGCATCTTCTCCCCAATAGGTTTCAATATAAATTTCACCCTCAGAACCTATTTTTGAATCAGGATTTACTGGATTTTTAGAATTAAAGGAGACGTCTTCGTTTTGGAAGTAATGGTTAATTGGAAATGTTTGTCTCTGATGGTCGTTTCTTGATATTTTACGTCACAAAGTTTCATAGCCCTGCAATCTTCTTAACCATGCATTCGAAGAAAAAAATTAGGCTATTTCGATATCAGACAATTTTATGTTCATGACATAAATACTGCTAACAAGTCCATTAGGACGTGTTGAATTTTAAAATTTAACATGGCTTGTAATATTTTACCATTTCTTTGTTTTAAATTCATGTTATGAACCTTCGCAAAGCAGTTTTTGGTGTACCTGTTATTTTACTGATACTCACTATTTTTTATAGTTTGGCAGACGGGAATGGCTTCTTAACAGTTACAAAAGCTGCCAACCAATGGATATTAAATCATTTTGGATGGTTATTTGCTACAGCTGCCATTGCTGGATTAATCCTGGTTGTTCTTCTTTACATTTCTCCCATTGGCGGCATAATCATAGGAGGTAAAGAGGCAAAGCCGTTACTGAATAAACTTCATTGGTTTTCGATTTCACTGTGTACGACCATAGCGGTAGGCATTTTATTTTGGGCTTCTGCCGAGCCACTTTATCATTTCAATACACCCCCTGCTGGATTAGGTATTGATAGTAGAAGTGAATCGGCGAAGATTTTTTCTATTTCCACCTTATTTTTACACTGGACTTTTATACCCTACAGCATTTACACCCTGACTGCCCTCATGTTTGCTATCGGCTTTTATAATTTGAAACAACCCTTCCAGATTGGCAGTTTACTCATGCCGATACTTGGCGAAAAAAGGTCATTAAAACTTTCCCCTTACGTTGACAGCCTAAGTCTATTTAGTCTAGTGGCAGGTATGTCGGCCTCCATGGGTGCCGGATTGCTGACCCTTTCGGGCGGCATAAATCAATTTTTTCCTGCGGCAAAAACGCAAACAAACTTAGGCATCATTGCCTTTTTTTTGACCATAACTTTTATTTTGTCTGCTGCATCGGGACTACAAAAAGGGATTAAATTATTATCGAATATTAATATCATTGGCTTTGTCATCCTTATTGGGTGGTTCACTTTTTTTGGCCCATTCACCGAAATATTGCCTCATTTTGGTTCGTATTTTTCTGATTTCGCCACTACCCTTATCCCCAAAAGCTTAGCATTAGGTATAGATAAAAGCTGGGCAAATAGCTGGACTATTTTTTATTGGGCAAATTGGCTGGCATGGACCCCTATTTCTGCCTTATTTTTAGGTCGATTGGGAAGAGGTTATAATATCAGGACTTTTATAAGATTTAACCTTCTTTTTCCGAGTCTTTTTTCCATGATCTGGATGTTTCTATTTGGTGGGTATTCCCTACATTTCGACCAGATATTTGATGGCGCGTTATACCAGCTTTTGGTAAAAAAGGGACCGGAAACTATTATTTTTGAATTAATAAAACAACTTCCATTGGCAACCTGGTGGATTATTTTTTACTTCCTTTTAGTCTTCATATCTTTTGCAACTGCCGCCGATTCCAATACGTCGGCAATGAGCGCATTAAGTACCAAAGGTATTTCGGAAAATGAGGAGGAAGCACCTTACCAAATCAAAATAATTTGGGGTGTTATCGTCGGACTTACTGCCTGGATTATGGTAAGTCAGGCGGGTATAGACGGAGTCAAAATGGCCTCTAACCTTGGTGGATTCCCTGCTCTTTTTTTATATCTTTTCGTTATTGCTAGCACTTTTCGCATGCTAATTCAGGGTAAAAAGAGTACATTATTTAAAGAAGGTGCAAAATGAACGAATGGGAAAAAATATTGATACTTGGCACCGATCATCTACCCGTAACCCCTGAAATACGAGCATTTTGGTCATCCGCCGGCATTGATTCTGCTTTAAATGATACTGCATTTATGCGCATTTCTCTGGCCATGCATGTTGGCTTTAAAAAAATATCTCCCCCTCTTTCCAAACCGACTTCCGAAAAGACAAGCACTTCATACCTTGAAAATTCAGCTGAAATCACTGTTAATAACGTAACGAATAATGAAAAAAACCTTTCGTTTCAGGAGCTTACTTATCTTAAAAAAATATTTAAAAATACCAGCTATCTGGACTTACAGATTGCCCTGTTTAACAGGGTAAAGGAAGAAAACAGATTTATTCCCGTTTTGCTTTTACCCACCTTATTTGATATTGCCTGCCAGGATGCATTTTATTACAAGAGATTGCTACCAGTTATTCCCGAAAATGGATACCATTTATTGCCAAAAAATAAAAAATGGCGTTCACTTTTACCGTCAAATGATGAGAATATATGGTATATTGGCACCTTTTCTGAAAGAATTGCTTTATTGACACATCTGTGCGTACACCTTCCTTACAGGATAGAAACCATTCTTTCCAGTACCTGGAAAGAGGATAGTACTTATGACAAAATTCATTTTTTTTTGCTCCTTGAGAAAATGGATATTCTACCCGGTGATTATTTGACAGAACTGGCCAGAAAAGATAATGACTTTGAATTAATTAAGATTTCGACCCGAATCAGATGTAAATTACATCCTGATGATAAAGAAATTGAACAGTTAAAAACCGAAGTTTTAGCTTGTTTTAAGTTCAATGAAAAAACCCTTTGGGTTCAAATGCCGGAACCTTGGCCTGAACACTGGGGACGTCTGGGCTTTAATGAAGATAGAAAAAAATCAACGTCCTATCTATCCTTTGTTTCCATTTTCCACCCATCTGTGTGGCATGAAAAGCTACAGCTAAGCCCAGAAAAATTTTTAGATATTTTGCTTAAAGAATCTGTTTATAAGCTTTGGCTACCACATCTTACGCAAGCGGTACTGCATTACAAAAGCAATGAATGGGCATTTTATTTGTTACAATACGCCATTGAATATGCTGAAACCTGTGCTTTATCAGATGAGGTCATCACCGCTCTTATAGATATGCTTTCAGGAGAAGAATCCATTAAATTAACGCAGAAATATTTGCTTCATTGGAAGGAACCCATTGATGCTGATCATATTTTATATACCATAATTATACATCCGTATTTAAACTGGTCGGAAAAGAACTCACAACATTTACAAGTTCACTTAGTAAAAATGTGGGAAAAATATTTAGTCCGAGGATTTTTTGCCTTCGAACACTATGAGGAACTTTTTTTATTGTATGCGAGGCGTTGTAACTTATCAGAAACTATAAATGAAGACGGTTGGTTAGAAGCATTAGACATACCCTCAAACCAACCGTCCTTAATTTTTGCCTTCAATGAGATAATAGATATACGAAAGAAGGTTAGCCAACTATTATAGATCCATAAAAAGTAAGATAGGATCTTCCAGTAAATCTTTGACTTTAACTAAGAAAGTGACCGAGCTACTTCCATCGATTACTCTGTGATCATAAGACATGGCGAGATACATCATCGGACGAATCTCCACCTTACCATCTATAGCAACGGGTCTATTTTTGATACTATGCATACCTAAAATAGCTGATTGAGGTTCGTTTATAATGGGTGTACTCAGCAAAGAACCGAAAACGCCACCATTGGTAATGGTAAAAGTACCTCCAGACATTTCGTCTAAAGTTAATGAACCATTTCTGGCTTTTTGAGCCAGATTTTTCAGTGCTAATTCAATATCAGCAAAAGAAAGAGACTCAATATTTTTTATTGGTGGAACGACGAGACCATTTGGGGTAGAGATAGCGAAAGAAATATCCGCATAATTAGGTAAAACGAGCTCTTCGCCATCAATTCTGGCATTAATTTCCGGCATTTCCATTAACACCTTTGCGCAAGCTTTGGCGAAGATGGACATAAAGCCAAGTTTAATACCGTATTTAGCGACAAATTTTTCTTGATATTTATCGCGAATTTGCATAATTGCGGTAAGGTCCACTTCATTGAAAGTAGTTAGCATAGCCGTTTCATTTTTGGCACTAACTAACCTTTTTGCGATAGTCCTGCGCATGCGGGACATCTTTTTGCGTTCCTCTGTTCTTGAGAAGTGCCCCGGGGCAGATTCTTTAACTACTTTAGGTTGTTCCTGTTGTTTAGGTGGAACGGCCTGTGTGGCATCAGCCTTGGTAATTCTGCCATCCTTTCCTGATCCTTGCAAGGAATTTGCCGGAATACCCTTTTCTTCCAGTATTTTCGAAGCAGCCGGAGATGGGTGTCCAGCTGCATAGGTATTTGCCGCCACTGGGGCAGCTTTTTCAACTACCACCGTAGGTGCAGAAGTTTCCTTAGGCGCAGTTGGAGCGGTAGCGGCTTCACTAACAAAAGAAGTATCAATAGTTGCTACCAGTGCACCGATAGTAAGATCATCACCTTCTTTTGCAACATAAATCAACTTACCCGTTGCTTCCGCTGGAAATTCAAGGGTAGCTTTATCGGATTCAAATTCACATATAGGCTCATCTAATTTAACTATTGCCCCTTCTTCTTTAAGCCATCGAGACAACGTAACTTCATTTATGGATTCACCGACGGGTGGCACCCTCATTTCAATCAAACTCATATCGCTTCAAATATATTTAAATAATTTGTTCAAATTTTCTTCAATGAATCCCAGGGCCTAAAAACAAAATAGGCACCTATCAAAACAAAAGGAATACTTAGCCATTGACCGGTGCTAAGTGATTGACCCAAAGCAGATTCGAAACCACCCTGACTCTCTTTAGTAAATTCAAGAAAAAATCGAACGCCCCAAACCAACATCATAAAAGCACCGAAAAGGTAACCTGGCTGATGTCTTTTTTCCGTTTTCCAATAAACAATATAAAGGATAAAAAAGATGACAAGATATGCCAATGATTCATATAATTGCGTTGGATGTCTTGGTAATCCATCTCCTTCCCTTACGAAGATAAAAGCCCAGGAGACGTCAGTTGGTTTACCCAAAATTTCGGAGTTCATTAAGTTCCCCATACGTATAAAGAATCCTGCGAGGGCTGTTGGCACGGCAATTTTATCGAGCATCCAGACCATTGGTTTTTTCGACACATTTCTTGAGAAAAGCCAAAGGCCAATAAAGATGCCAAATGCTCCCCCGTGACTAGCCAAACCACCATGCCATGTTTGAGGAATTTCAATTAAATGCTCTTTATAATAATCCCAATCGTAGAAAAAAACATGTCCCAATCTTGCCCCAATAACAGCCCCTAAAACAATATGAATGAAGGCAGAATCCAACCATTTTTCAGGTGCTCCCTCCGCCTGATACATTTTTCGCACCATATAAAGGCCAATTAGAAAGCCTGATGCAAACAGAAGCCCATACCATCTAAGAGAGATACTTCCCAGAGAAAATATTTCAGGATTAGCGTTCCAATTTATATAATTCAGTATCATTTTTCAAGATATTTAAAAAGCAAATGAAATCGAACACAATTTAGGCATTTTAAATGGCTAAGATATTATATCTCCATTCAATAATTTTTTCTTCCGGAACAAAAGGCACTTTGTCGGACAATCCTAGTCCATTAATGGCTGCGGAAACTATGTCCTTTTTAGTAAAATGAGATTTTTCAATCCCCAGGAAATGATTCCCGGCGGCTACAATGACAGATTCTGGCACCATACCCACCAATTCGGAACCGCTTACCTCTGCGCCGTAATTGGCCGCTAACTTTTTACAAGTTTCAAAAGCTTGAACCCACGATGTTTCATTTAAATCCATAAGATTCATAGAAATCTGGGCACACTGGAATTCTGGAATAAACCATCCAATAGCGCGTACCCCTTTACATAAACCAGGTATAATCTTCTTATTTCCTTGATTATCTGCGGCAACATACCCGGATTCTCTTAATTCACGAGCTATTTTATTCGCTATAGATACATCCTTTGAGTGTAAATTAACATTATAAGCCAGCATAATATCTCTGGCACCAACAGCTAGAATTCCCTTTTCAACCGACACTTCGCCTGGGCCGAAATCTGGTTTCCATTCCGGATTTTTTATCTTCTGAAACCAGCCTTCATATTCCCCAAAACGGATTTGGGAAAGCTTCCTACGATGGGATAAGACTGCATTTTTCTCGTATCTAAAAACGGGGAGATAGCAGACGGCTGCCACTTTAGCGGCCAACTTCTCAGCCAAAGCCATTGTCTGTGCCATAGTTACCCCAATCAAAGGCACTAAAGGACACACATCCACAGCACCCATTCGGGGATGAGTACCGGTGTGATTACTCATATCAATGAGCTCATAAGCTTTACAAATTCCGAGGAAAGCAGCTTCAACGATATGTTGAGGTGGGCCAACAAAGGTAATCACTGTCCTATTTACAGAAAAACCTATATCTGTATGTAATATTTTTACACCTCTGACTGATTCAATAGCTTGTTTTATTGACGCTATACTGTCGGTATTCCTACCCTCACTAAAATTGGGCACACAGGCCACAAGTTCCTTTTCCATACAACTCAAATATCATTCAGTGAGCGTAACTTGAACATCTTCAGGACTATTTTGCCCCATTTTAAGAATTTTAATTTGATAGGGATGAATGAAAATTTCCTGATTTTCGACGGGAATACTTTCACATGATTCCAAAATTAAGCCAGCAAGCGTAACATAAGAATCACTTTTTATGAAAGGAACGGGAATAAATTCATTTATTTCATCCATAGGATTTTGCGCTTTAATCCTAAATGAATTTTCTTTGATTTTTTCCACGATAGGCGTCTCTGTATCATGCTCATCTTGTATTTCGCCTACCAGCTCCTCGATAATATCTTCCAAAGTGAGTAAGCCAATGGTTCCTCCAAATTCATTGACAACGACTGCCATCTGTGTTTTCTTGCTTTGAAAAAGCCTTAAAACTTGTAAAATCTTTTTATTGGCAGAGAGGAAAAGGATAGGTCGAACCATATCCTTAATTATTTTATCTGGATTTATTTTAGAGCTGGATAACAAATCTTTAGTGTGAACGAATCCAATGATCACATCCATACTGTCTTCATACACGGGATATCGGGAATAACCTTCCTCGATGGCTATATCAATGGCGTCGATAACCGTTAAATTTGCACTTAAACCGACCAATTGATTTCTAGGTTTAAGAACTTCTTTTACGGTTCTATCATCAAAATCGAAAACATTTTGGATAAGTTCTCTTTCCGAGGCTTCAATGGCACCTCCTTCAGCACTTTCGGCAATAATTAACTTCAATTCATCTTCAGAATGTATATCACCATGAGGAACGGGCTTTATACCAATAATTCTCAATATAAAGTTAGCGAAACCATTTAGAACGATAATAAAGGGACGGAAAAGAAGATAAAACACTTTAAGAGGCAGAGAAACAGCCAGTGCGGTTTCTTTAGGATGTCTTATAGCCAACGATTTTGGAGCTAACTCACCAAAAACAATATGAAGGACGGTAATGAAAGAAAAGGCAATAGGAATAGCTATTTTATGTGCTGCACTTTCAGAAAACTCAAAGCCCAGCCAATCCATGAAATTTAAAATAATGCGGGTGACCACGTCTTCACCAATCCAGCCCAAAGCTAAACTAGCCAGTGTAATTCCTAATTGTGTGGCTGCTAGATAGGCATCGAGATTTGATACTACATTATGAGCCATTTTAGCATTAAAACTAGCATTATTATTTACCTGAATCTGCGAAATTCTAACTTTCACAATAGCAAATTCAGCAGCTACAAAAAAACCATTTAAGAATACTAAAAAGAATGTTAAGAAAATTTCAAGTCCCATCAAAAAAAATATTTATTCAAAAAAAGCAAGAAGATTAAAAATATAGCACAAAGATAATTTATCTGAGGGCATCATATAATATTTCTGCGGGATGAACTGCTAATCTGTTTGTTCCGTCAAAAATCTGGTGTCTGCAGCTTGTTCCAGAAGCGGCAATAATAACCTCCTTTTCATTTTTACGAATTTCAGGGAAAAGCACCAATTCCCCAATTTTCATACTTAAATCATAATGTTCCTTTTCGTAACCAAACGACCCTGCCATGCCACAACAACCCGTTGGAAGTACTTCTACCTGATAATTTTCAGGCAAATTCAGGCAAAAAGCAACATCACTTTGCGACGCTAATGCCTTTTGGTGACAGTGCCCATGTAATTTTACTTTAGCTTGCGCCTTCGTAAAACTTTCCTGTGTGATATTTCCCCTTTCAACTTCCCTGGCGATGAACTCTTCCAGCAAATAAACATGATTTTTGACGCTATTGGCAACATTTTTCAATTTTTCCTGCACTAACCTTGGATATTCATCTCTAAAGCTTAGCACAGCAGAAGGCTCAATACCAATAAGTGGGATAAATTCAGAAACTTTACCACCTAAAAGAAGAAGGTTTTTCTCTGCAGATTTTTGGGCATGTTTTAATAAACCTTTTGAAATAGCCGCCCTTCCGCTATCCACATGATCGGGAATTTCTACCTGATAACCTAGTCTGGTAAGCAATAAAATAGCCTTTTTTCCTATTTCTACGTCATTAAACCGGGTAAATTCATCACAAAAGAACAAGACGCTGCCCAGCATTTTTCCCTTTGGCTTAGGTTTATTTGATGTAAACCATTTCTTTAAATCGCCTTCAATGCGTGGGAGATTCCTTTTTACAGCAATGCCCATAGCCATTTTTATGAATCGACTAAAGAAAGCATTTGAAAAGAAGAAATTGGCTAAAAGAGGAAAAAAAGAACCTATATGATTAAACAGACTGATATTTGCAATCATAAACGAACGAAAGGGAATACCTGTTTCTTTATATTTCTGATAAAGATATTCCGCTTTTAACGTGGACATATCCACATTGGAAGGACATTCAGATGAACAACCCTTGCAGGAAATGCATAAATCCATCACCTCGTCCAATTCCTTTCTATTAAAAGCACTTTGACCCTGATTTGTGCGCGTAAGGACCTCACGCAAAACATTAGCCCTTCCCCGGGTGGAATCCTTTTCATTTTTAGTAACCATATAAGAAGGGCACATAACCCCGCCAGAAACATCGTGTAATTTCCTACAATCTCCTGATCCACTGCATTTTTCAGCAGCTTTCAATATGCCTCCATGAGAAGAAAAATCGAAAATAGTCTGCCATTTCGGTTGTTCCACATCGACCAGATACCGTGTACCTGCATTCATAGGAGGCGTATCAATAATTTTGCCTGGATTAAAAATATGTTTTGGATCCCATTTATTTTTGAGTCCTTTCAATAACTCATAATTATGTGAACCGAGCATCAGAGGAATAAATTCTCCTCTTACTCTACCATCGCCATGTTCACCGGAAAGCGACCCATTATATTTTTTAACCAATCTTGCCGATGCTTCACCAATGGCTCTGAATTCATTTAAACCATCTGTGGTTTTCAGATTTGCCAATGGTCTAATGTGTAATTCACCCGCACCGGCATGGGCATAATACACAGCTTCCTGACCAAATTTCTTCATTAATTCTTGAAATTCAGCTATATAAGCAGGCAAATCAGCTAATGCAACGGCCGTATCTTCAACAAATTCCAGGGGCTTTTTATCTCCTTTCACCAAAGAAAGGACACCAAATCCTGCCGCTCTCAACGCCATTACTTTCTGTGTATCTGGTGGATAAACTATGGGGTAAGCATAACCAAATCCCCTTTCTTTCAACACATTAATAAGGTGTTCCGCTTGTTTATTTAAGGAAATTAACTCTTTATCTCTCAACTCAATAATTAGAATAGCTGCTGGATCACCTTCAAGAAAAAATCTATTTTTTTGTTGCTCTTTATTTTCTTTGGTACAATCCATGATGAATTTATCCATCAGTTCGCAGGCATAAGGGCCATGTTCCATGACAGTTAAAGTAGCCTCCAAGGCTTCTGTCAGCGAAGAAAAATGAGCACAAAGGATGGCTTCTGCGGGAGGAGGCAAAAGATTAACATGCAATTTTATTTCTGTAAAAAAGGCCAGCGTGCCTTCTGAACCTGCCAGCAACTCGCAAAAATTAAATGGTTTCCCCCCAGGAGTAAACACCTCTGAGCGAAGCAACAGATCTATAGCATAGCCTGTATTTCGTCTATGAATTTCAGGTTTTGGAAACTGGGATTCAATTTCCCTTCTATTTTCAGCATCATCTAATACCGAAAAAATATGTTTATACAATTCATTTTCAAGACTTTCGCCTTTGGTTTTTTCTTGAAACGCTTCCTTACTGAGGGGAGAAAAATGAACAGGATCGGCATTTGACAAAAATCCTTTTATTTCAAGAACATGATCTCTGGTTACCCCATATTTAATAGAAGTAGTGCCGGAGCTGTTGTTTCCTACCATTCCACCGATCATACATCGATTTGCCGTCGAGGTATTTGGTCCAAAAAAGTAGCCAAACGGTTTTAGATAATGATTTAGCTCATCGCGAATAACGCCAGGTTGCACTCTTACCCACCCTTCTTCAGCATTGAATTCCAGGATACGATTCATATATTTTGAAACATCAACCACTATGCCACTACCAACACATTGGCCGGCAAGAGAAGTCCCTGCAGTTCGCGGTATTAAGGAAATACCATGTTGGTGAGCGAACGACACCAATGTTTTAATATCCTTTTCATTTTTCGGACAAGCTACGGCCAAAGGAATTTCCCTATAAACAGACCCATCTGTTGCATAAAGAATGCGTGTAGTTTCGTCTTGAAAAAAATCACCCTCGAAATCTTTCGCAATGTCAGATAATAGCTCCCCGGGAAAATCCATATTTAAAGAATTAAATTGATATTGTTAGTATTGTAAAAACTGGTGGAGGGTTGTGACAAAGGACGTCTGGTTCGAATGTATTGCCATAAGAGTAAGGTACATAAAATGCCAATTATCCAGGGTAAAATGCGCCAAAATCTACCCTTTAAACCAGGAGAGCCGAATAATTTCATTCTTTTCCTAATTTTTTAGGTAGCCTTATGCTCGCAGGCAAAGGCCCCTCATCACTTCCGTAGGTAAGATTAACATCGTCAAGAACCATATCCAATATGGAATCCTTCCCCCTTTTGTACCCATCTTTCAATTTATGGCCGTAAAATCCACTGAGTGTATTCCAATAAAATGCGGTAAAACTTCCTCTTAAATCTCTTATCAAATAAAAAATAGGCGCTTTTACCTCCTTTTCAATCATCTTCATAAGAATCATGCCCTGGGTTTTCGATAAATTTCGCAGAGGTGTTTCAAACTCATTTTTTAGTTGATCCTGAAGTTCCCTGGTATATTTTCTTCTTTTTCCCTTTCTCATTTCCGCCGTTTGCCGTTGAACTTCCTTGAAAATTCTAATCGCTTTTTCCGCGTAAGGATACACCTGATAGGCATATCTCCTATATCTTTGGTACCTATTATATTCGTCCATACTGGCGAATTCCCTTCTTGAGGTTACCGTCATGTCTCCAAAATTTGCCAACACAATGGTATCTCCACAATCATCGAGGATATATTCAAATATATCTCCATTGATGAGAAGGGTCTTTTTCTCCTGGGCCTGAAGGTTGGAAAGAAAAAAAATGCTGAGGACCAGCCACAAGATTCGCATAAGCTAGGATCTAATTTTATACAAATATACAAATATAATAAATCGAATGTTTTCAGCAGGTCGACAAATCAGGTGTTTTGTCCTTCATTAGAGTAGGTCAAAAGATGTGATTCCCATAAAATGATGGGATATTTAATCTTTTCTAAGTCCAACCTAACAACATACTAATGAATGTTTCATCAAAACCTGTTTCTATCCTTTTCATTGCAAATAGTGCTTATTTTTTACATCATTACTATGAACACCTCCTCATATTTTTTATATCATCGGGTTATCGAGTTAGTATCATTATTCCTTTGGACAGTAATGCCATGGAAAATGATTTCCCAACTGAATACGACACTTACTTTTTACCATTTTTTCATGCCTATCAATTCAATGGTTTCCAACAAATTAGATTACATCGGGAACTTAAAAAGATAATATTGGAAACGAAGCCATCGGCTGTTTTTTCCTTTACATTTAAAATATCTATTACCGCTGCCATCGTTTGCAGGGAATTAAACATACCATTAATTCCAACTTTCACCGGATTGGGCTTTTTATTTATGCACCAGAAAATCACTGCTACTATATCAGGTTTTTTATTGAAAAAAATATTCCAGCAATGCCCAATAATCTTTTTTCAAAATAAGGAGGATGCAAATTATTTTCTCAGGAACAGATGGATAAATAATGAAAAAATGAGCATTATTGCCGGATCCGGCATTTGTACATCTTATTACCAGCCTATTACTTATCCCGAACGTGCAAACACCAGAGTAATTTTATATTTAGGTCGCATTCAATACGATAAAGGCTTACAATGTTTAATTGCCAGTTTAAAACGCCTTAAAAATGAAAATATTCCATTCCATTGTTTGATGGCAGGTAAAATAGGCGGAGGACACCCCACTGACATTCCATTAAGCAGGATATTGGAATGGGAAAAAGAGGGCATTATACAATACGTAGGTAATCATTCTGACGTTCGCCCATTAATAGCCCTTGCGAATATGATTGTGCAAACTTCCAAAAGAGAAGGCTTATCCAGAACTATTTTAGAGGCCCTTGCCTGTGGGCGACCGGTTGTTTCTTCCACTGCACCCGGTTGTGCAGAATTAATCAAAGAAGGCGAGAATGGCTGGCTTTTTCCAACAGATAACATAAAAGAGTTAACCCTATTATTAAAAAAAATACTGCTCATGCCTTACTCAAAACTTTTGTCTATGGCCAAGCAATCGCCAGGCAGTATTCCACCCCGCTACTTCAATCTGTCTATTCACCAAGGTTATGCCCTTTCTATAGAAAAGATTATGTGTTTGAAATGAATAAAAAAATGCAAACTATTTCTACCTACAAGGCCAAAAATTTGCTTTTCCTGAGTTACTATTTTCCACCTGTTCAGGTCAGTTCTTCTATTAGACTAAGGCATTTTTATGAAGGATTTATTGCCAACGGATTTACAATTTCCGTACTTACCGGAAAATTCCCAAAGAAAATGGCAGGAGAACAGACTATAAATTTACCCATTTCGAACATTTACCATATACCCCTTATTGGTTTGCGACAATTGTTGTCAAATTTTATATTGACTCATTATACCTTACCTCTTATGTGGAAAAAGAAGGTATTTATTTCGTCGCTTTTAACTTTTAGAAACCGTATTCCATTCAATATTATTATTGGAGACGGCGGCTTAATTTACCTTTTGATAGCTTACTTCAAGGCGGTAAAATGGATAAAAGACTATAAAATCACTCATCTTTTCACTTCTTACAGCCCTATGGTTGACCATTTCACCGCTTTTTTATTAAAATGCACTTTTCCACACCTACATTGGATGGCAGATTTCAGGGATTTGCCCGTAGATGTTAAATACCCCCATTATTTGAATCATACCATCTGTAAATATTTTTTAAAACATTTACTAAAAAAAGCTGATGCTGTCATCACCGTTTCAAAAGGCATCGCTAACGAATTAGAAAAATTTCATACAAATATTAGTATATACTCAGGTTGTATTTTTCCCGAAGAAGTACAACGTCCAACGATCATATCTACAAACTTTAACATAAATTATACAGGCTCTATTTATCCTGATTATCAGGACTTATCTCCTTTAGTCAAAGTTATTTTAGCGTTAATTGAGGAAGGAATAATGAATAAAAGAGATATATTCTGGACCTATTGCGGTTTACATCCATGGCAATATGAGCAATGGCTGATTCCACATTTTCCTAAAGAACAGATAGGCATTAAAGCATTTCTGCCCCTTTCGGAAGCCCGGGAAAGGCAGTGGGGGGCAGCGATAAATCTGGTAATAACCTGGAGTACCTCCGTTCAAAAAGGCATCTTAACCACTAAACTTTTTGAATATTTAGCAACGGGCAAACCTATTCTGGTTCTGACAAATGGGATATTGGAAACGGAGATGAAAAGTATTTTATCCTGTTATCAAACGGAAGGCTATTTTCATAACAGTGAAAACAAGAGATTAAAGGCTTGGATAACAACAATATATAAGTTTTGGAAAAATAACCAGAACTATCATTGTGATAGAAATAAAATAGCGCAAAAATTTTCTGAGAACAAGAGAAATGCCCTAATAAAAAAGGTCAGCGATAGAACGCCGACCCGAAAAAACACCTAAAACCCTATTAACTAACCTAAAATTTATTTTACTCCTAAAATGATAATATTACTATCATTTAACTCTTAATCGTAATAAAAAAACATCTAATATTGATTTTTGTTTAAACTACGATACACAAAGTACGATTATAATTTAGAAAAACTCATAATTTCTTCTAAAACTCGACGATTTTCGGATAATCTGGGCACCTTATTCTGATTTCCAAATCTCATTTTTGATCGCATCCATCTATGAAATGTCCCTTTATTTACACTGTGCAAGATAAGTTGCGTTATGGCCAAATTTGAAAATCTCTTGGCTTCATAATCAGAATTTATAGTTTGCAAATTTTTATCTAAAGAGACAGCGAAAAGTTCCACATCGGGGGGAGGATTTTCAAATTCTATAATCCATTCATGGGCACCCTTTTCATTATGAGATAAAAACTTAGGAGCTACAGTATATTCAATAGCAAAAACAGCAAACTGCTGGCAAGTCATAGCTAGCGCTTTGTCTGTATTTTCTACCATTACCTCTTCTCCAAAGGTATTTAAAAACTGTTGAACTCTGCCAGTCACCTTTAATCTGTAAGGATTCAAGCTGGTAAATTCTACAGTATCCCCAATCTTATACCGCCATAAGCCACTATTGGTAGTAATGACCATAGCATAATTAAGGTTTAAAGCTACCTCCGATAAAGGAATGGGAGAACTATTATACTCATTATGAGCATCTTGAGGAATAAATTCATAGAATATACCATTATTCAACAGAAGTCGCATGCCTGAATCTTCATCGGGGTGATCGCGGACAGCAAAAAAACCTTCCGTTGCATTGTAGGTTTCGATAAATTGCACGCCAGGAAGAGGAAAAAGAGCTTTAAATTGTTCTCTATAAGGTAAAAAACTTACGCCGCCATGAGTGTAAAGTTGAAAATTAGGCCAAACCTCTTGAATATGATTTTTTCCTGTAATGGCTAATATCCTGTGGAAAAGAAGTAAAGTCCAGGTTGGGACGCCCCCAACCATTACAATATCTGATTGATTAGCGGCATGTTGAGCTATTTTCTCTAACTTTTCATCCCAATTTGAAATAAGAGCAGTGGGGATATCTGGAGCGAAAAAAGGTATGGCCACCCATGGAAGGTGTTTAATCATTATAGCAGAAATATCTCCTACCTGTGAATACGGAAACTCATCAAAGGGCAAAATACTACCGCCCATCAGAAGCGTTTTAGCTTCAAATTGCCTGGCATTGGGACGAAAATGATAATAAAACATCATAGTGTCCCAGGTACCCCGAAGATGACATTTTTGTCTATTCTCTGTTGAAACTGGAATAAACTTACTTTTATCCTGAGAGGTTCCAGCAGATTTTGCAAACCAGCGAACTTTTCCCGGCCATAACACATCTGATTGCCCCAACATCATTTGATGTATAAAAGGTTTCAAAGGCTCATAATCGACTACGGGAATTTGCTCGGAAAATGAATGATAATCTTTGATTTGAGAAAAATTAAACGCTTTTCCGTAGTTTGTTTTTTCAGCCCTTTGAACTAAATACGACCTCCAATGCTCTTGTAATTTTTCAGGGTTGCTGTAAATAGAATTAAAGTGCAGATACCTGCGAGAATAATAAAGCCTGAAAACACTATTTATCCAATGCCGCATAAACATCTTTATTAGATAAAGATACTTAAATAACTATAGTTTCGAAGCAATTTATAAGCCTATTCATGTTAATACCTTTTTCCCTTTCGATCCATTTAAAGAGCGTTCCATCTCAATTAGAATTAAAATCAGGTAATTCTAATTTAAGAAATTGACCGGTAAAACTTCTATCCACCGTGGCCACTTGTTCTGGTGTTCCCTCTGCTATAACTTCACCTCCACGGTTTCCACCTTCAGGTCCCATGTCAATAACATAGTCTGCCACTTTGATAACATCCATGTTATGTTCAATAACCAACACCGTATTTCCCCTGTCGACCAATTTTTGAAGGACGACCAACAAATGACGAATGTCTTCAAAATGTAGTCCTGTGGTAGGTTCATCCAGGATGTACATGGTATTTCCTGTATCCTTTTTTGATAATTCTTCGGCGAGTTTAACTCTTTGAGCCTCGCCACCTGACAGGGTTGTTGCCTGTTGTCCCAAAGAAATATAGCCAAGACCAACCTCCTCCAGGGTTTTTACTTTACGATAAATGGCCGGTATATTTTCAAAAAAGCTAACAGCCTCAGCTACCGTCATTTCGAGCACATCATTAATAGATTTACCCTTATAAACCACCTCCAGTGTTTCTCTATTATAGCGTTTTCCCTGACATTTTTCACAATGAACGTGAACATCGGGAAGAAAATTCATTTCTATGACCCTCATTCCAGAACCCTGACACTCTTCGCAGCGCCCCCCTTTTACGTTAAACGAAAACCGACCAGGAAGATAACCGCGTATTTTTGATTCCGGAAGATCCGAGTATATTTTTCTTATTTCAGTAAAAACTCCCGTATAGGTTGCTGGATTAGAACGAGGCGTTCTGCCAATAGCAGATTGATCAATATCGATCACTTTGTCTAAATGCTCCAGTCCCAAAATAGATTGATAAGGCATGGGCGGCTTCAGGCTTTTAAAGAAATGTTGCCTGAGAATGGGATACAGTGTTTCGTTAATGAGCGTTGATTTTCCGCTACCTGAAACACCTGTTATACAGGCAAATATACCCAAAGGAATTTTTATAGAAACATCATGTAAATTATTCCCTGTTGCACCTTCTAAATGCAAATATTTCCCAGAACCAATTCTTCTGCTTTGAGGTATTTCAATAGAAACCCTCTTACTCAAATAGTCTGCGGTTAAGGTATTTTTTTGAGCGAAAGAGGCAGGAATTCCTTCCCCTACTATTCTTCCCCCCAGCTTACCCGCGCCTGGCCCCATATCAATCAAATAATCGGAAGCCATCATGATATCTTTATCGTGTTCGACAACTAGTACTGTATTACCTATATCGGTCAATTGTCTTAGCGAATCGATTAATCGTTGATTATCTCTTTGATGTAAACCGATACTTGGTTCATCGAGAATATAAGTTATACCCGTAAGTTGGGAACCAATCTGTGTAGCCAGACGAATACGCTGGGATTCTCCACCCGATAAGGTCCGCGCGGGTCTGTTGAGGGTTAAATAATCGAGTCCAACTTTCAACAGAAATCCAATTCTCAATTCGATTTCCTTCAGTATAGGTTCTGAAATAGTCACCTGTCTTTCTTCTAAGTTATGTGGTAAATCTTGAATCCAATTTTTTAAGGTCTCTATGTCCATAGAAGAAAGTTCACCAATATGCTTACCGGCTAGTTTGAAATGAAGGGATTCCTTCTTCAAACGGTAGCCATTACATTCCTGACAGGTATCTACCACCATAAATTCCTCTGCCCAAAGTCGAACCTTTTCAGAAGAGGTATCAGAATACCAATGCATCATCATTTTAATTAATCCCTCTGCCACAATATCGTAGGTAAATTCTTCTTTTTGGTTACTTATTTTACTTGTACCGTAAAGAATTATTTTCCAGGCTTCGGCTGGTAATTCTGAAATAGGGAGGGAAAAACTAAATTTAAAATGCTTTGAAAGCTCTCTTAATTGTTTAAATAGGGTATTATCCCGAGGCTCACCAAGAGGAATAATACCTCCCTCATTGATTGATTTCTGCGGATCAGGGACCATCTTATTTACGTCCACCCTGGTTAGAACCCCCAAACCATTACATGCGGGACAGGCGCCATACGGAGAGTTAAACGAAAAGGAATTTGGAGAGGGTTCACTATAGGAAATACCAGCAACCGGATCCATCAAGAATTTACTTAAGGTGGTGGTAACTCCGGAATCTGTATCTTGAATCATTAATAAACCTTGGCCAAGCTTCAGCGCCATTTGCAGCGCTTCATTTATTCTGGGCAATTTGTCCTCAGTCACTTGAATTCTATCAACCACTACTTCAATATCATGTACTTTATAACGATCGACAGACAGTCCGGGTGTTAAATCCAGCATTTCCCCATCTACCCTGATTTTGGTATATCCTGTTTTTCTAACTTGTTCAAATAACTCTCTGTAATGTCCCTTCCTACCTCTGACGAGGGAACCAAGAATCATGATTTTCTTTTGTTCAAAATCGGAAAGTATTCTTTCTTTCATTTGTTCCTCGCTATATGCAATCATTTTTTCCCCAGTCACATAAGAAAAAGCTTCAGCTGTTCTGGCAAATAAAAGACGCATAAAATCATAGATTTCAGTCACTGTACCAACGGTAGAACGAGGATTATTCCCCGTCGTTTTCTGTTCAATGGAAATAACCGGACTCAATCCGGAAATTTTTTCCACATCAGGTCTCTCCATTTCTCCTATAAACTGTCTCGCATAAGCTGAAAAAGTTTCAAGATATCTGCGTTGACCTTCGGCATATAAGGTATCGAAAGCCAGGGAAGACTTTCCACTGCCACTTATACCCGTAATAACAACGAGTTGATTTCTGGGAATATTTAGATCAATACCTTGAAGATTATGCTCTCTAGCACCAATAATCTCTATGAATTCCTGCTTTAAATCTTCAGGTGAGTTGGATGTATCCATTATAATACCAGTTTATTTGCAAATATGGGATAGGAAACAATAGTTAAACAAATAAACTAGCTCCCATGTTTTGAAAAATATGTTTCCTGAAGAAGACCTAAAGCTTTTGCTGTAAAGTGACCTTCATAGAGCGCTTTACCAATTATAGCCCCATGGCAACCGAGTTCAAATAATTTGTCTAACTCATCTACCGTCGTTACTCCCCCGCTGGCTATCAGTTTTATTTCAGGCAATTTGTGTCTTATTTCTTCGTATTTAGTTAAAGAACAACCCTTTAATAGGCCATCTTTACTTATGTCTGTTGAAATGACATACCTAATTCCTTCTTTAAAATAACTTTCCAAGAAGGGTAAAAGCAAGTTATCACTCGATTCCTGCCAACCGTCAGTTGCTATATAATCCGCTTTGAAATCAGCACCTAATATTATTTTTTCTGCCCCGAATTGTTCCAGCCAATGAAGGAATAAAGCCTTATTTTTGACAGCGATAGTACCTCCTGTAACTTGATTGGCGCCACATTCAAAAGCTGTTTTCAAATCGTCATTTGATTTCAATCCACCCCCAAAATCAACCTTTAGATTGGTTCGATGAGTAATTTGTTCTAAGATTTGATAATTGACAATTTTACCAGCCTTAGCACCATCAAGATCAACAACGTGCAAATAATTTAATCCATTTCCTTCAAAAAGTTTGGCAACTTCCAATGGATTGGAATTATACTCAATCTTTTGATTATAGTCACCTTGCGTTAATCTTACGCATTTTCCACCTATAATATCAATGGCAGGAATAATAATCATACATACAATTTAAGAAATGAATTAGGGAGCGATATTTAAGAAATTATTAAGAATTTTTTCTCCAACCCATCCGGATTTTTCGGGATGGAACTGCGTTGCGTAAAAATTATCTTTTTGGACCGCTGCACTAAAAGGAAAAATATAATCAGTTTGTGCTATGGTTTCAGACCCCAACGTTGCATAGTAACTATGCACAAAATAGGCAAAAGAATTTTCAGGAAGTCCATCAAAGAGTATATTTTGGGTATTCAGCAGGGTATTCCAACCGACATGGGGAACATTTTCCCTCTGTTGGGGAATAAATTTTTTCACTTCAAGGGGAATAATTCCCAAACAATCTGTGTCATTTTCCTCTGAATGTTTACATAGAAGTTGCATTCCCAAACAAATTCCAAGGACCGGTTGGGTTAAGTTTTTAATAATCTCATCCAAACCTTTTCCCCTTAAATGATTCATAGTTGACCTGGCCTCACCCACTCCGGGAAAAATAACTTTGTCGGAAGATTGAATAATCTCCGGATTATCGGTAAGGATACCCTTGAAACCAAGTCGATGTAAAGCGGATAATACGGAGTGTATATTTCCTGCATTATATTGAATAACGGCAATTTGCTGACTCATAAAATCAATTTAAATCAAACCCTTTGTGGAAGGTAACGCATGGTTTTCCGGGTCTTTTTTCACTGCCATTTTTATAGCTTTGGCAAAAGATTTGAAAAGTGCCTCTATTTTATGGTGTTCATTTTCCCCACTCACCGCAATATTAATATTGCAAGCTGCGGCATCAGAAAAGGATTTAAAGAAATGATACACCATTTCCGTTGGAAAATCGCCTACTTTTTCCCTTAGAAAAGAGGCATTCCACACCAACCAGGATCTTCCACTAAAATCTATGGCCACCTGAGCCAAAGCATCATCCATAGGTAAAATAAAAAAACCGTATCTTTCAATACCTCTTTTATCCCCCAATGCCTTTTTAAATGCGGCGCCCAGAGCAAGGGCGGTATCTTCTATAGTATGATGTTCATCAATATGTAAATCACCAGAAACGGTTACAGATAAATCTATTCCACTGTGTTTAGCCAATTGATCCAACATGTGATTAAAGAAACCCAATCCGGTTTGATGATTATAATTACCTGCACCATCGAGATTAAGACTTACGAAAATATCTGTTTCCAGGGTCTTTCTTGATAAGGTGACTGGCCCTCTTTGTTGACATAAAAAGGATGCCATTTCATTCCAATCTCTCGTTTTCAGGGCAATCACTTTATTAATATCGGTCATATCCCGACCTACCTCCTGTACACCTAGTTCCTCATTGCTTGTGATAAAAATACCTTTTGCACCAAGATTATAGGCCAATTCCATATCGGTTAATCGATCACCGATGACCCAGGAATTTTTAAGATCATACTCATTGGACAAATACTTTTGCAGCATGCCAAGCCTGGGTTTCCGGGTGGGAGCATTTTCGTGAGGGAAAGATTTGTCGATATAAACTTCACTGAAAACAACCGACTCCTTCTTAAAGGCATCTAAAATGAATTCATGAGCTGGCCAAAAAGTATTTTCCGGGAAGGAATCTGTGCCTAATCCATCCTGATTGGTCACCATAACCAATTCAAAATCAGTTTCTTTACAAATACGCGCCAATGAAGCAAAAACGGCAGGTAAAAAGGAAACTTTTTCCTTACTATCTATTTGATAATCAGCAGGTTCAAACACTAATGTTCCGTCCCTATCTATAAATAAAACTCTTTTCATGATAAAGATTTTAAACTGGCCCATTCGCTCATGGACGCTAAAAGATTATTATTTTCCAGCGTTGTACCTACGGTAATTCTTAATCCTCCCTCGCAAAGTGGCATGTTTGACCTATTTCTCACGATAATGCCTTTAGAAACAAGAAATTGGTAAAGTCCATCTGCGTCATCTAACTGAATGAGGATAAAATTAGCGTCGGAACGATTTACTTTGTTTATAAAGGTAAAAGACTTAAAATGTTCTATCAGCAGGTGTCTTTCCTTTACTAAAATGTCCACTGCGTCATTTTTTTCCTTTAAAAAGTCAAGTTGACGAAGGATAAAATCTATAGTTAAAATATTTAGATTGTAGGGAGATTTAATCTTATTGAGCAAATCTATAATTTCCATAGAAGCGAAGGCCATTCCCAATCGAATAGCAGCAAGGCCCCATGCTTTAGAGAACGTCTGGAGGATGACCAAATTTGGAAAATTAGAGAGCTCCGGAAGGAAGCTGGTATTCTCTGCAAAGTCGGTGTAGGCTTCATCGAGTACTACAATACCCGGAAAATGATGGATAATCTGAATAATATCCTCCTTATTTAAAAGGTTCCCCGTTGGATTATTGGGGCTGCATAAGAATAGGATTTTACTGTGTTCATTTGCCTGTTCGAGTATATTCTTAACGGGAAGTTGAAAATCAGTGAGAAGATTTATTTCTTTGACTTCAACCCCCGCAATATCAGCGGCGACACGATACATTCCGTAGGTGGGAGGAGTTATAATGATATGATCTAAGCCTGGTTCACAGAAAAGACGAACGAGTAAATCAATAGGTTCATCACTTCCATTTCCTAGAAAAATAGAATGGACGGGAACATGCCAAAGGGCACTAATTTTATCTTTTAGGGTTAATTGCAGCGGATCAGGATATCGATTATACCCAGAATCGAAAGGATTTTCATTCGCATCCAAAAAAACGGAGGCAGAACCTTTGAACTCTCCCCTTGCCGACGAATAAGGAGTGAGCTTAAGAATATTTGCGCGCACCAGGCGGTTGAAGTCTAATTTATTCAATAACATTGACGTATAAGTTTCATGGAAGCACCTGATCCATCTTTACCAATAAATTGAAGAAGAACAAACTTATCAATAAACGCTAAAGGAAGAGCATATTCGCCATCCTTGAGAAAAGAAAATTCATTTAAAACCTGCCCGGTTGCGTTATACATTCGCAGCGTACCCGGAGAAGGTAAATTCAACGTGACCGATTCGCAGGCGGGATTAGGAAATACGCTAAAAGATAACTCCGTATTTTTTTCAAAATTACTGGTTATAGAAGTAGGACATGAAAATCCATCTTTACCAAAATAGTGAGTTTTTAAAAATTTAACCAATGCATTAGCTGTAGCTTCAGCAAAA
This sequence comes from Bacteroidota bacterium, assembly GCA_014190515.1. Taxonomy (GTDB): domain Bacteria; phylum Bacteroidota; class Bacteroidia; order Chitinophagales; family Saprospiraceae; genus BJGN01. The sequence goes on along the minus strand of BJGN01000006.1, from coordinate 23,193 downwards.
AACTGGAGAGCTATTTCTGAATCCCTTACCCCTTTAAAATTACATTCAATTTGTATAGCATCTATTTTTCCACTATCCACCGAGCCATGTCTCTCTGTATTGTATCCTCCGGAAAAATAATCCTCCCCACTTCTTGGTGCAATATCTGCGGGGCCAGGCACTGCGGTATAACGTTCTGTTTCAAAAAATCCACCCAAACTCTCCTGACCATTCAACAATTCAGCGTGACGGTATTCATTTTTATTATTTGAGGCTAAATGCCTGATACTACTATTTTCTATAGCCACCTGGCTGTTCAGAAAATTATTCCCACTTCTAAGATTGGAAGCAGAGAGTAAATAACCCAATTCCAGTCTTTGAATGGCATGACCGTGACCGTGAAGGTCTATCAATAAGCCTCGTTGAAACTGATTGGCGACCATCATTTTGGCAGAATCAATAAACTTATGGAAGGCATACCAAGCATTTACAGCGTCGGGATTATCTAAAGCTGCCTCAAAAAGATCTCTGTTTGCGTCAAGTTTCGTTCGTCTCAGGCGATTAATAATAAGATGAGGAAAACAATTCCCCCCAGTAATTTTTTTAATCTCATCGGCAATTAATCTTCCTAGTTCTTGGGTATTTGTATCCATAACGGTCACACATTCAGCACAATTCCTATTAGGAATAGTAGATGGAACTAACAAACCTCCATGGGGTACTGTCAAAATAAGAGGCATATTTCCAGCGAAATATTCTATATATTCCTTATCGCTATAATAGGTTCTCCCTGAAAGGAACGACTGGCCCTTAAGCGAAAAATAAGAGAGAAAAATCAATAACAAAAAGGCTATATTCCTCATAATTGAAGATTATCAAGTCTGATTGAAACTGCTTGCTTATGGGCTTCGAGCCGTTCAGCTTCCGCCATAGTCATAACGATTGGCCCCAATGTAGTTAATCCAGATTGGCTAACTTGTTGAAAAGTAATCTTTTTTATAAAAGAATCAACAGAAACTCCGCTAAAAGCGCGGGCAAAACCATTGGTTGGCAAAGTATGATTAGTACCCGAAGCATAATCACCTACCGCTTCAGGGGTGTAATCACCAAGAAATACAGATCCAGCATTCCTGATATCATTCACAAAATCGATTGGGTTTCGGAACGCTATGATCAAATGTTCTGGCGCATAATCATTTATTAAATCCATCGCTATGGCAGCATCATTTACAGCGATGGCCACACTATTTTGAAGGGCTTTTTTTGCAATTTCCATTCTTGGCAAGAAGGTTAATTGCTTACCAATTTCAATATCCACCTTTTCAAAAAACATTTTATCCGGACAAATCAACACAACCTGACTATCTTCCCCATGTTCAGCCTGTGAGAGTAAATCGGCAGCCACAAAGGCAGGATTTGCTCCTTCATCAGCAAAAACCAGCACCTCACTTGGTCCGGCGGGCATATCAATAGCTACACCAAACTTTGTGACCGATTGTTTTGCCTCTGTGACATACCTATTTCCTGGTCCGGCTATTTTATAAACGGCTGGAATGGTTTCGGTACCGAAGGCCATAGCGGCGATTGCCTGAGCACCCCCTGTTTTAAATATCCGGGTTATACCCGTAATATGAGCGGCAAATAAAATAGCCGGATGAATTTTTCCGTCCTTCTGCGGAGGAGAGCACAATATTATTTCACTACAACCAGCTATTTTAGCTGGAATACCCAACATAAGTACACTTGAAAACAGAGGCGCCGTTCCACCCGGAATGTATAAACCTACTTTTTCAATAGGCACACTCTTTCGCCAACATAAAACACCTGGCATAGTTTCGACAGGTTCCTGATCTACATTTTGCTTTTCGTGAAACGCGGTAATATTAGCCGCTGCACTTAGTATAGCTTTTTTCAGATTTTCTGGTAATGATAAAACCGCTTCCTTTATTTCCTCTTCAGTCACTTCAAGTGACACACTGTCAAATCCATCAAATTGGGTATTAAAATCTACAATAGCCTGATCCCCTTTTTCTTTAACGGCTACCAGAATATCAGCAACCAGTGCAGAAATATCAGCACCCCCGGGATTTGGCCTGGCAAGAATTTTTGCCCATTCCACCTTGGGTGGATTATCATAAAAGTGCTTTATAAAAGAAGTCATAGAATCATTTTTTGAATTGGAATAACTAAAATCCCTTGAGCACCTGCGTCTTTTAATCTGTCAATAATATCCCAAAACTGATCTTCTCCAATCACTGTATGTACGGAACTCCATTGTTGGTCTGCCAGCGGCATAACGGTTGGACTTTTCATACCTGGTAGCAGCTCAATCACTTCTTTTACTTTATCATTAGGAACATTCATCAAAAGGTATTTATTATTCGCCGCAGTAAGTACGGCTTTCATTCTAAATATCAATTTATCGAGTAAAACCTTTTTTTCTTGGGAGATAGCTTTGTGTGATACCAACCAAGCTTCTGATTTGAAAAGTATGTCTTTTTCCACCAAATTATTCTTGAAAAGCGTGGAACCACTGCTCACCAAATCACAGATAGCATCGGCGAGACCAATATTAGGAGCGATTTCTACAGAGCCGGAAATCTCATGAATTTCAGCTTTTATCTTTAAGGCATCTAGATAATTTGCCAGTGAATGCGGATAGGAAGTAGCTATTTTTTTACCTTCCAGCCAATGCACGCCCGTATAGTTCACCCCTTTGGGTACGGCAATAGAAAGACGGCATTTTGAAAAACCCAGAGGCATAATTTTATCCATCTCCCTATTTTTCTCCACCAGCGTATTTTCTCCGAGAATAGCGATATCTGCGATACCGTCCTGAACGTATTGCGGAATATCTGAATTTCTTAAAAAATAAAGCTCCATTGGGAAATGAGTGGCCGTAACACGCAACCGGTCTTCTCCATTATCAATTTTGATACCACAAGATTTCAACAAATCTAAAGAACCCTCAAGAAGTCTTCCCGATTTTTGTACCGCTAACTTAAGCATATCACTCATTTGATAAAAATTGCAAAAAAAAAGAGGTTTAACCACGAGTGGGTAAACCTCTTTTAAACCATTTATACCGGTTTCAACCCACACTACAAGGTAGTACGTGATGATGATGACCAATATGAAACGCTATGTTAATCATATAAAAAAAATTGTGGTACGGGGCGGAATTGAACCGCCGACACCAGGATTTTCAGTCCTGTGCTCTACCAACTGAGCTACCATACCTTCCTATTAATCTCTTCTTTTGAGCGGGACAAAGATAGTATTCTTTTTTAAAGAAATACCATCCTCCCAAAAAAAAATACAAATATTTTAAAAAGCAGATTTGTCTAATCCGAATCCACTTATCTTTACAAAAAAAAGATGCCATCCAGGATACTTCTCATTCCTTGTTTTATTATATTTCTTATTATGGGTTATTATTCATGGATAAATGACGGTTTGTATGGTATATGGATGTTACCTCCTATCATTTTGATAGCCGTTATCTATGTTCTTTCACCTCAGATAGACTGGTTTTACTATAAAAAATTCACACCAGGCCTTGATAATATTCAAAAACAGATCCTTCTAACAGGTTGTCCATTTTATGTTGCATTGAGTGCGGAAAAAAAAATAGTTTTTGAGCAAAGGTGTTTTCTTATGCTTCTGGCTATTGATTTTCAAGGCCAATCGGAAGAGAGTTTGCCTGAAGATTTCAAACTTATGGCCATTATTCCCGCTATTATGTTAACCTTCAACGAAGAGAAATTTCTTTTTAGCGGTTATGAAAAAATAGTGATTTATCCTACGGCTTTTCCTTCTCCACAGTATCCTAATAACTTTCATCATTCAGAATCATTTTCAGAGGACGGTGTTTTACTCTTTTCGGCACAAGCTATATTTCAGGGATATATTAATCCGATAAATCATTATCCGGTTACCGCTCACGAATGGTCTAAAATTTACATAGCGCAAAATGCGGACAGGAAATGGCCGGAAGGAGAAGAAGCTTGGTGGGATACGTTATCCGAAATAAGTGGCTGGGATAAAACTTGCATTTTTGAATGTGTTGGGAGGCCAGATATTGAAATATTACCAGCCGTTATCGTTCATCTTCTTTATTTTCCTGTACCAACGATGGAAAAATTCCCAGATATCTTTTCTTTATTACACGCAAAAGATCTATGATTTTTTAAGCTTTTACTTTACAAATAACCATGATTCTTATCACTACTTCCTTACTTTGGATCTTATTTTTCTTTATACTTTTAGATTCCCTTGGAGCAAATAGCCTTAGAAAACAAGCTATTTCTATAGCAAAAACGCTGTATGTTGATGGGCCATGTCTGCGGATAAGGGTAAAAGGGCATTTTGTTTCCAAAAAAGGACAAAAAACACCTTTAGAAGGTAAGCTTTATATAAATACTGACACTAAGCAATATATTTTTTATGCCGACCTGACCTACCAGATTATCTATGCTGAAAAATGGTTATTTACGCACAATACAAGAAGTATCTACCGATTTTCATCTTTTAGAAAGGTTGTTCCAGGACCATTTTCAATAGATTTCTTCCCTTATTTATTCTCTAAAAAGGGGATTAATGCACCGCTTTTATATAAAAACGAAAAAGAAGAAGGAAGGGTGATTACCTGGAGGGAACTTGAAAATGAGACTATCCCAAGATGGATAAGCCATTCTTTTTCTTCTCTTGGTCTTGTAAACATGGAAATTACCCTCTATGCAGAAGACTCCTCTTTTCTATGGTGGTAAATATTGGTTTTCACCCAATATTGGGTACTATTTTTCTACCATGATAGGCTGTCGCATGCAAGAACTCGTGCAGGACTGGAAGATTATCAAAGCGAACACCACCAGCCACCAAAACAGTCACATTATTATCTTTTCCAAAGGCAACCATTTCCTTTAACACCAATCTATTATCCCATGCTGAGCCAGGTCCTCCAGAGGTAAGAACAGTTGAAACCATCTTTTCTTTGGCAAGAGACATTAACGATTTTAAAGGATTCGGGGTAAAATCAATGGCTTTATGAAAAGTAATGGGTAAGTCTAGGGCAGCATTTGAAATTTTATCAAGCGCATTAAAATCAATTTCATTATTTTTCAAAAGGCTACCGAAAACGATACCTTTAACACCAACATCCTTAAAAAATGAAGCAGAAACTTTCATATCGAATATATCCTCTGAAGAATAAACGAAATCACCTTTCCTGGACCTCACCATAGCCATAATAGGAATAGAGATCCGGGAAAGGGTTTCATTCAACAAATCATCGGTAGGCGTTAAGCCATCCCATTCGAGGTGGGAACAGAGTTCAATTCTATCTGCCCCATTTTGTTCAGCTAAAACAGCCTGATTGGCTGATTCAACACAAGCTTCGAGTATCAAATTTCTTTATTTTCTAGGCATAAGTTCATCACGCATAGCTGTATGCAACACTATAGAAGCAATAACCGTTGCTGCCTGCTTTAGGTCATCAGCGATTAAATGATCCCAATTATCCATATTTGAGTGATGTGTTCTGGTGGAATAGGCAATAGGTTCCTGTATAAACTGAAATCCAGGAATTCCAACGCCATCAAAGGCTTGGTGGTCCGTCCCGCCGGTATTACTATATGTAACGGTTGCTGCGCCCAGATCTTTAAAAGGCTGAAGCAAGCTATTAAAAATAGGAGCTATTTTTTCATTACCCTGCGTATAAATACCTCTTATTTTACCTGTTCCATTATCCAGATTATAATAGGCAGAAATCTTAGCTCTTTTAGCGTCTCCCTCAGGCGTTTCACCAAAATGATTTTTCACATAAGCTCTTGAGCCCAAGAGGCCTTGTTCTTCCCCTGTCCAAAGAGCCAGGCGAATAGTACGTCTTGGTTTAATGCCAGTTGCTTTAGTAACTTCATGGATAATACGTAATGCCTCCATCATTACAGCAGAACCAGCGGCATTATCTGTTGCTCCGGTTCCATTGTGCCATGAATCTATGTGTGCACCTAACATGACCACCTCGTCCGCTTTATCAGATCCTGGAATTTCCGCTATCAGATTATGTTCCATTCCATCGGGATTGGTATAAGTACCCAATAAATTCAAACTAAGGGAAACGGGCATATTTCTGTTGACCATACGTAAAATTCTGTTGTAGTGTTCCACCGACAAAGTAGCTTGAGGGATGACCGGATTATCAACATCCTGAGCTCTACCTGTCGTAACACGCGCGCCGGTAGCAAATACTACCCCTAAATCACCTTTAAATCCGCGATCGAGCACAGCCGCAGGTTTTTCATCAGAAATAAATTTCCACAATTGCGTATTGAAACTAAATCCACCCATTCTGCTATAATCTCTTTCAGGTCTTCCTCCGGGAAGGGGAGCTTGAGCCATTTGCAACAAAGCAGCATCAGAATGTCTTTCTGCAGGTGCATCGAACCATTCTTTTAAATCTCTTATGGTATCTAATAGAATAAATTTACCCTTTAATTTACCCTTATAGGCTGGTAAATCTGTGGAATCATTGGCATTTAAATAAATGACCTCTCCTGTTATTTCACCTTTTGTAGAACCCGACCACGCTTTAGGCACAGCAATAATGGGAAAATACGTTGGAGTTAGCGCATGCATAGAAAAATGACTTAGTTGCCATCCTCTGCCAAAAGGGCCCCATTCCTCTAAGTGTACATTGGACATCCCCCATTTTTCAAGAGTAGATTTAGCCCATTTCGTTGCATCATCAAGTTTTGGAGAACCCGTTAAACGTGGTCCGTGCACATCAGTTAACCATGCTGCAACCTCCATAACCTGACTATTTTCCAGGCCTTCTTTGCGAATTGCCTCGACAAGTTGAGCATTTATAGGTTCACGTTGGGCGGAAAGTTTATTTCCAACCATAAGCAGGAAAAAACAGGCAGAAAGTATCTGCAGAGTCATTTTTTTCATAATAGTAAATTAATGCTGACAAAATTATTGCACAGGAAACAAAGGAATTCCTGCATCATTGAAAATCTCAATTTCTACTTGTTTCACCCTTGCCTGAGCGTTGATAACTCTGTCAAGCGCCTGAATTTCTTGCAGAATAGACTCTCTTACCTCAAAATTAGTAGTTTTCCCCAATCTATATAGTTCCCTTGCCAAAGCCGATTGTTGACGGGAAGCATTTAAATTCTCCTCTTCCATAGTTATAAGGTTAGAAAGAGCACTATAATCTGATATTTTAGTTTTAATTCTGCCTTCTAGAATAGTCACCAAATCGGTTTCTCTTAACGCTGCATTCTCCATCTGGACCATGGCAATTTGCTGATCATTTTTCCTGTTCTGACCATCAAAAATAGTATATCTTAAGGTCAAACCAACAAAAGGGCCGTTTGAACGGTTTGAAAGCAAAAACCCTACTTCGGAACGTGAAAAAGCCATATTATAAGCAGCTTGAAGTGTTATTACGGGCCAGAAACTACTTTTAACCGCTTCCAGTCTTAAAGCAGCTTGTTCCTTTTGCAATTTTGTAAGCAATAAATCCGGGTGATTCTGACGAGTCCGCAAAAGGAGCTCTTCCAAGGAAGGCATGGCAGCATTTTGAAACCGAGTATCCAGCGTAAAGGGCGTATTAGGATCAAGATTCAACAAAATATTAAAATTCATTCTTGATCTTGAGATATCATTTTCCAACAAAACCAGGCGCGCGGAATCACTATTTAACCTCGTTTGTGACTGGAGTACCTCCAAACCATTTGCAGTACCAATTTTTTTCTTATTTTTCACTAAATCGAGAATATCCCGATCCAAAGAAACGGCATATCTCAGATTTTCTGTAGATCTTTCCAATTCAACCAAGCGATAATAAGCGGCGAGAATACCTGCGGCGAAAGTTTGCATCTGAGCGGTAGTCTCAGCTCGGCTCATTTTTTCCATGAGCGCTAACCTGTCTCTCTCCACAAACATGTTAAAACCATCGAAAGCCGTCCAGTTCATCTCCAAACCCATTCTGGTTGTAAGATTTCCCGCGCCTATACCAGAACGGGTTTCACCATTAAAGAACTTTTGCTCTGTGTTGTTACTTGCATAGTTTGCCAAACTATTTACACCCAACGTGGGTAATAAGCCAGCTCGCCCCGGGGTGTTATTTAACTGAGCTATTCGTTCATTATTTCTAAGGATCTGAATACCAAAATTCTTTTCCAAGCCTATTTTAACGGCCGATTCCGGAGATAGAATCGGTGCCTCCTGTGCAAAAACAGGGGTAATAAATAGGCAAAATATAGCCATTCGAAAACAGTAGATCATGCCGTTAATTCTTTTTTATGCTGACGATTAAAAAACGTATAAATCGCAGGAATAACAAATAAGGTTAATACTAACGAAAATAATAAACCCCCAATAATGGCAACACCCATGGGGATTCTCGAGGTAGCCGCTGCGCCAAAGGCAACAGCAATAGGTAAAACACCGAGCACCGTAGCAATACTTGTCATAAGAATAGGTCTCATTCTTTGCGTTGCTGCAAAAATAGCTGCCGAGGTGGCATCCATACCTTCTTCCATTTTTTGATTCGCAAATTCTACGATCAGAATACCGTTTTTAGTTACAATACCTACCAAAACGATGATACCAATTTGACTAAATATATTCAGGGTATGATCAAAAATATTTAGTGCCCAAAGCGCACCAACGAGTGCTAAAGGAACCGTAATCATGATAATAAGCGGATCCAGAAAACTTTCAAACTGTGCTGCCAATGCCAGATAAATAAGGGCTAAAGCTAAGAGAAAGGCAAAATAAAGACCACTGGAACTTTCCCTGAAATCTTTTGAAACGCCTGCCAATGCTGTTTGATAAGACTCGTCCAACACTTTTTTAGCTATTTCATCCATCGCTTGTATTCCTTGACCTATTGTATAACCTTCTGCCAATGCGGCAGATACGGTGGCTGAAAGATATCTATTATAATGATAAAGTTGAGGTGGACTGGATTCCTCTTTAAGTCGGACAACATTACTGATAGGTATAAGTTCTCCCCGATTATTCCTGACATAAAGAGAGGATAAATCGGATGGATCATCCCGATACCCTCGATCTGCTTCACCAATTACTTCATATTGTTTCCCATTTTTAAGGAAATAACCATATCGCTGGCCACTAAAATAAAGCTGTAATGATTCCGCAACATCCCTGACAGACACGCCAAGTTCCTGAGACCTCTCTCTATCAATATCTACCCTGATTTCAGGTTTATTGAATTTTAAATCTAAATCGTTCACTGCAAAGGCGGGATGTTTAGACACCTCCTCCATAAAAACAGGAATAATACTTTTTAACTTTTCGAAAGATTGAGCCTGAATTACATATTGAACAGGCAAACTCCTGAAACTTCTGCCCACGCTAATGGTTTGCTCCTGAGAGACAATAGACTTAGCATAATTCAAACGATTCAAATGGGGCATTAAACTTTTTGCAATGTCATCCTGACTTCTTGTTCTTTCCGATGGTGGCGTTAAAGAAAGAGAAACGAAACCGCTATTCAAAGCTCCGGCACCACCGAAACCAGGAGCTGTTACGGCAATAACCGCCGATTTTTCGGGAAGAGTATCTACTAATTTCAATACCTCTTCCATGTATTTATCCATAATTTCATAAGAAGTTCCCTCAGGTGCCGTGGAAAATACCCTCAATCCGCTCTTATCTTCCATTGGAGATAACTCAGATGGAATGATTTGAATTAATCTGTAAATACCCCCAATACAAGCCAGAACTATGATTATGGCCAGAAATCTTACTTTCATGAATTTCGACAACAATCTATTATAGACATTGGTAAGATTATCTAAACCCTTACCTATAAATCTAAATAAAAAGCCGTGGGAATCATTCTTTTTAAGAATGCGTGAAGCCATCATGGGTGTCAGGGAAAGAGAAACAATGGCAGAGATAATGATCGACCCTGCTACTACAATACCAAATTCTCTAAATAGTCTTCCGGTAAGGCCTTGTAAAAAAACGATAGGCAAGAATACTACCACTAAGGTTACTGAAGTGGCTACAATGGCAAAAAATATTTCCTCAGAGCCTTTATGAGCCGCCTCCATCGGGCTTTCCCCTTCCTCCACCCTTCGATAAATATTTTCAAGCATTACTATGGCGTCGTCAACCACTAAACCGGTGGCTAATACAATACCAAGCAAGGTTAAGATATTAATAGAAAAATTAAAAAGATACATAATGAAGAAAGCTCCAATCAGAGAGATTGGAATAGCGACAACGGGGATGATTGTGGTACGCCAGTCTCTGAGAAAGAAAAAGATAACCAGTACCACCAGGCCGAAGGCAATGAGAATAGTTTCCTGCACTTCCGAAATAGCTCTTCTAATAGGTTTTGTACTATCAAAAGCGTAATCAAGGATGATATCTTCAGGTTTATCCTTTTTAATTGCCTCTACCCGACGATACACTTCATCGGCGATTTCTATGTAGTTGGCACCTGGGAGAGGCGTTAAAGCAACGCCCACTTGAGGTTTACCATTGTTACCCCTCATTATAGTTCTTGTATTCTGAGCCTCCAAAACCACTTCAGCGACATCTTTGACCTGAACAATAATGCCATTTTGTTCTCTCAACACGATATTTCCAAACTCTTCAGGTGTGTATAATCTTCCTTGTGCACGAATGGTCAATTCCGTTCTATTTCCCTCTATTTTACCCGCAGGAAGTTCCAAATTTTGTCTTTGGAGAGCGTTTCTTACATCTAAAGGCGTTAAATAATAGGCAGAAAGACGGGCAGGATCCATTTTAATACGTATGGCAAACCTTTTTTCACCCCAGATTCTAATATTTGAAACGCCTGGTATAGTTTGCAGTCTTTCTTTTAAAACATTATTGGCATATTCACTAAGAAATAATAAATCTCTCTTAGAGCTCTGCACGGTTACTGTCATTATATTAGAAGAACCAGCATCCGATTTACTTACAATAGGAGGATCGGTATCCGCTGGCAATGAACGCTGTGCCTGGGAAACTTTATCGCGCACATCATTTGCTGCAGCCTCCAAATCTAATCCGACTTCAAATTCAACGGTAATGCTACTGCGACCTTGTGTGCTGATACTAGATAGAGAACGAATACCTGATATACCATTGATACTTTCCTCGAGAGGTTCTGTAATTTGCGATTCAATAACATCAGCATTGGCGCCAGTATAACTGGTACTTACGGAAATAACGGGAGGATCAATGCTCGGATATTCACGAATACCCAGATAGGTGTAACCGATGATACCAAAAAGAACGATAACAATGGAAATTACACTGGCTAAAACCGGTCTATTAATACTTAAGGAAGAAAAAGTCATTATTTGTCCATTTTAACGAGATCAATAAAATTTCCAGGAATAACCATATCTCCTGGCTTCACAGCCAATAAACCGCTTAAAAGGATCGTATCTCCAATAGAAATTCCACTGGTAATTGCTATTTTATTGTTTTTGCGGGACCCAGTTTCGACAAGCATTGGTACCACTATTCCTTCTTTAATTATAAACAATTGCTGTCCCTCCAAAACGGGAATAATGGCATCGGTAGGTACTAGTATTGAATTTTGAACTTTACTGGTAACGAGTGATACTCTGGCAAAATTTCCAGGTTGTAATAATCCATCTCCATTAGGACAAGTTGCTCTAACCGTAAGGGTTCTTGTACTTTGATTAATGACAGAAGAAAGAGCATACACCGTGGCTTTGAACGACTGTTTTAACCCTTCGACGGTGAAAGTGATAAGCTGACCGTTTTTTAAATCCCTTGCTTCCCTTTCTGGCACATCAAATTCTAATTTAATAGGATTAGTTTGCTGCAATGAAACCAGGCGATCGGCATTGGAGACAAAAGCTCCTTCACTGAGTTGTCTCAAACCCACTTTACCTGAAAACGGGGCAAAAATCTTCGTTTTTTCAATACCAACTTCCGTTACCCGAATATCAGCTTTCACAAGATTAAGATTAGTGACCAATCGGTCATATTCTTCCTGCGTGATTCCGTCAATATCTAATAAAGCCTTTGCTCTTTTTACTTCGCGATCTGAAAATTGTTCATTTACTTTCAATTTTGCCAACTGCGCCTCCAGATCATCTCTATCCAGCTCCGCCAGTAAAGCACCTTTTTGGACCGTTCCGCCCTCTTTAAAATATATTTTTTCTAATCTGCCGGCACGTTCAGGTCTTATTTCAACCGTTTCATTAGGTAAAAGATTTCCCGTGGCTAAAATACTCATCGTCAACTCCTGTCCGGTGGCAATAGTATAATCTACTACACTTGGCGGCATGTCTTTTCCCTTTCCCGGACCTCCACCCATACCAGGTTTAACCTCCTTTTCACATGCGCTGGAAACTAAAAGGCACAAAAGGGATGCAAAAATTAATTTTCCCTTTAACAAAATTTCTTTTTTAAATGTATTCATCGATAAATGGCAGTTAATTGAACTCAAGTATTTTTAAAGATACAAAATTATAAAAGAATAAAGCAATTAGCGTAAGTAGGACATTTTTAAATTCAATTTTTTTGAGAAAATTTGATTAGTTTTAAGGCGATTTTTATACATAAATATTCGATTCTTTGCCGTTTAACTACTAAAACCTATCATATACATAGAAATATTGCTTTCTGTCGAATTTCACTTTTTATGCCTTTTACTTATGATGTCCAAAAAATGTAAATATGCTTTTAAGGCACTCACTCATCTGGCTAAGCGGTACCCTGATACTCATTGCCAAACGGCTGAAATTGCCCGGGTTGAAAATATTCCAAGAAAATTTTTGGAACTTATTTTACTTGACCTAAAAAAAGGGGGATTTGTAAACAGCAAACAAGGTGCTGGAGGAGGCTACTATCTGGTTAAAGCACCTGAAACTATTTTACTCGGTGAAATATACCGCCTATTTGATGGAGCTATTGCCCTTTTACCTTGCGTTTCCCTAAAATTTTATGAAAAATGTAAAGATTGTCCGGATGAAGTTGCTTGCGGCCTCCATAGAGTTTTTTTACAAATTCGCGACCAAACGCTAAAACTAATGTTACAAAAAACAGTATCAGATATATTGTAAAATACCCTACTTGTTTAATAGAATTTATATCTTTGCATTTTCGTTACCTTTAACACTGACAAATGAAAGCGCTCAGACTGCCTGCCCAAAAAGATATATCCTATGTATTTGTAATTTTATATGTTATCGCCTTTCTACTTATTATAAGTTTTCTTCTTTTTTTGTGGTTACCCTTAGGTGAAAACGCCGCTAAGTCCTTTGTGCTTCAATATGTTGACCCTAAATTTTTTGTTTGGCTGGCTGCTGGTTTTTTAGCCCAGCTGATAGACGGTGCGTTGGGAATGGCTTATGGTATAAGTTCTACTACTTTCTTACTCACTACTGGCGTTAGTCCGGCTGTTGCCAGTGCCAGTGTTCATCTGGCTGAAATTTTCACAACAGCAGCCTCTGGTCTTTCACACTGGCGATTTGGAAATGTGGATAAACAACTTTTTAAAAAACTAGCCTTACCCGGCATTTTGGGAGCTATTCTTGGCGCTGGCGTAGTTTCCTATTTCGATGGAAATGCTCTCAAACCCTTTATTTCATTTTATCTCATTGTTATGGGCACTGTTGTGCTCCTAAAGGGAATCAAAAATAAAGTAGCCGATAAAAAAAAGATTAATATACCTTTTCTTGGATTTATAGGTGGATTTGCGGATGCCAGCGGCGGTGGCGGCTGGGGTCCTATTGTTACCACTACTTTATTAAGTCGGGGAAATACTCCCAGAACTACGATTGGGACCGTTAATGCTGCGGAGTTTCTCGTTGCCTTAGCAGCCTCCGGCATTTTTACTGTTTTCATAGGCATTACAGGTTGGCCAATCATCATCGGACTCATTATTGGGGGTGTTTTAGCCGCACCATTAGGAGCATGGATGGCAAAAATAGTTAGCCAAAGATTATTGCTCATTGTCGTAGGTTGCGTTATCATTATCTTATCTGCTAAGAACATCTTTGGATTTTAATTAAAATAAAGAGGCTTCCCTGTCTTATATTTGTTTAAAAATTGGGAATGAGTCGTTTCTTACCATGGTGTATTCTATCTGCATTGGTTTATATGCTGACTTCTTGTGCTACCCCTACTACGCCTACAGGTGGACCGAGAGATGAAGCACCCCCTGTCATTGATACTGCCCTAAGCACGCCTAACTTTCAAACTAAATTTTTAAAGCAAGATATCTCTCTGACATTCAATGAATGGGTTCAGTTGGAAGACGTTTTTAATCAAGTGATTATATCTCCCCCATTACAATATAAACCTGAAATTTATGTCAAAAAAAAGAGCGTTGTTATTGGCTGGGATGAGCGGGAAATACTCCGTGAAAATGTGACCTACACGTTTAATTTTGGTGAGTCCGTAAAAGATCTCACAGAAAAAAATCCGGCTGAAAAATTACGTTTTGTTTTTTCTACCGGAGATTTTATAGATTCTCTGTCCCTTTCAGGAAAAGTAGTCGATGCACTGGATGGCAAACCGCTGGAGAAAATAAGGGTTATGCTCTATAATTCGACCCAGGACTCCGTGGTTAGGACGCAAAAACCGCTGTATTTGAGCTTAACGGACAAAGAGGGGCGTTTTACTATGGAAAATGTTCGAAGTGATACCTTTTCCCTTTTTGCCCTGGAGGATGTAAATTTTAATTATAAATTCGATTTAGGTAATGAGCGCATTGGATTTCCTGATTCTATTCTTATCTTGAATTTTTCCCGCACCGATTCATTAACGCTTCAGGTTTTCCAGGAAAAACCCACCTTACGTCTTAATTCCACTGATATAAAGAGTTATGGCTTAGCTAAAATGCTGTTTAACCAATCGCCTGATGAGGTTCTTATTTTTACCGATTCCCTTGCGCCTAAACTTTATAGAGAAAGCGTTAAAGATACATTAAAGCTTTGGTTTAATCCGACAGGAACAAAAATTCCCTGGCAAATTGGCGTGCAAAGTGGTTTGAATTCCGTTGACACCTTAAAATTTAATACTTCTGTTGTAATGCCTGCTTTTGATAAATTAAAGGTAGAAAATGCCCCGGAAAGTGGCGTAATACAACAAAACATAAAACCAGGGGCTCCTCTTGAAATGTCAATGTTGAGACCCTTGTTATCCTTTGATGCATCAAAAATTATTCAAATAATAGACAGTATACCCGTTTCTGACACGCTATATTTTGTCCAGGACAGCATTTATCCGAGAAAATTTTTATTATATGGACGTTGGCAAGAGGGAAACACTTATAAACTGAATATTCCGCCAGGAGCTATTCAGGATATTTACGGTAAAACAACCGATAGTTTAAGGGTTAGCCTTACTGTTGGGAAAACGGAAGATTATGGCAATTTAGTGGTTAAAATAGCGGATATTGATTCAAATATGCATTACGTTGTTCAGATTACGGATGAATCGCAACGAATTTTATATGAAAAACAGATTCATGGAAATGCGCCGGAAGGCATTTCTCTTAACTTATTGACTCCCGGAAAATACACCTTGAAGGTTATAAAAGATGGTAATAATAATGGAATATGGGATACAGGAAGTTTGCAGTTTCACCGACAACCTGAAAAAATAGTATTAATACCTGTTGAGGAAATAAAAGCGAATTGGGATGTTGAAACATCTGTTAATCTCATTCAAATTTTCAAAGAATGACGAGACATTCTTTCAATTTCAATGCTGACCAACGTTTCAACATCCTTTATATAATTTCTTAGAGGTCAAAAGTAATACCTTGTGCCAAAGGAAGGGTTTTCCCATAATTTATCGTATTGGTTTGACGGCGCATATAAGCTTTCCATGCATCGGAACCACTTTCTCTGCCACCGCCAGTTTCTTTTTCTCCACCAAAAGCGCCACCTATTTCAGCACCACTGGTTCCAATATTGACATTGGCGATACCACAATCTGAGCCATTTGTTGATAAAAACAACTCTGCTTCTCTTAAATCATTTGTCATAATGGCACTGGAAAGACCTTGAGGAACATTGTTCTGAATAGCTATGGCCTCCTCCAAAGTACGGTAAGACAATAGGTATAAAATAGGCGCGAAAGTTTCGTGTTTAACTATCTCCATGTCGGGCTTTGCTACGGCGATACAAGGTTTTACATAACAACCACTTGAATAAGCCTCACCTGTCAGCACACCCCCTTCAACCAGTAAGGTACCCCCTTGCAAAGAAATCTGACGAATAGCCTCTAAATAATTTTCGACGGCCTCTTTATCGATAAGAGGACCTACGTGCATATTGGCATCCAGAGGATTACCTATTCTTAGTTGCGCATAAGCGCGGCTCAATTTATCTTTAACGACATCAAAAATTGATTCATGAACAATCAATCTTCTGGTAGAGGTACATCTTTGGCCTGCAGTTCCGACGGCTCCGAACAGAGCACCAGTAAGAACAAGATCCAGATCGGCACTTGGAGTTACTATAATGGCATTATTCCCCCCCAGTTCCAGGATTGATTTCCCCAAACGAGCGGCCAATTTTGTGGCAACGCTTTTACCCATTCTGGTGCTGCCGGTAGCGGATATCAGAGGTATTCTTCTGTCAGATGTGAGCCATTCACCCACTTCATAATTACCTGTAACCAGGTTACAAACCCCTTCGGGCACTGCATTTTCACGAAGTACATTTTCCAAAAGCAAATGGCAGGCAAGGGCACAAAGTGGTGTTTTTTCTGACGGCTTCCACACTACCACATCCCCACAAACGAGAGCAATCATAGCATTCCACGACCACACGGCGACGGGGAAATTAAAAGCGGAAATGACACCAACGATTCCCAGCGGATGCCATTGCTCATACATTCTGTGCCCGGGCCTCTCTGAATGCATAGTTAATCCATACAATTGACGGGAAAGACCAACGGCAAAATCGCATATATCGATCATTTCCTGAACCTCACCATAGCCTTCTTGCAAACTTTTTCCCATTTCAGCGGAAACAAGTTTCCCAAGTGCTTCTTTATGTTTCCTAAGGACATTGCCATATTGACGAACCACCTCCCCTCTTTTAGGAGCGGGAATAGCGCGCCAGATTACAAAAGCGGCAGAAGCCTTTTCGATGATATTTTTGAACTCAAGGTCTGTAGTTATGGAAACACGACCTAATAGCGAACCATCCACAGGAGAAAAAGAATCAATAAACCGATGCGAATCATTTGAAAAAGATAATCCCGTTGAAGTACCCGCATTTTGTTCCTTCAAACCGAGCTCCTTAAAAAATGTAGTTTCCATGATATTTTAAATAAATTGACCTTATAATGCAGCCAGGCACTTTTTTACCATATCCGAAATAGCCCGTCCATCGGCTTTCCCTGCCAATTCTTTAGAAGCAAGGCCAATTACTTTTCCCATATCTTTTGCGGAGGTTGCACCGGACGAAAGGATCAAAGATTGAATAAATTTTTCAAGATCTTCATTGGAAAGAGCCTCCGGCAAATATTTTTCAATAACGGCCACTTCTTCTTTTTCCACTTCGGCTAAATCAGTTCTATTTTCTTTTTCAAAAATAGCGATAGATTCTCTGCGTTGTTTAACTAACTTTTGTAACAACTGAATCTCCCTTTCAGGGGTTATTTCTTTTCCAGATCCATCTGTTTTCAATAAAAGCAGGGCGCTTTTAACAGCCCTTAAGCCACGCATGGACGCCTTGTCCTGTGCTTTCATAGCTACCTTAAGGTCTTCCATTATTTTTTCTTCCAGACTCATACTATTATACTTTAAAACTTAAGAAATAATTATACAAAGATAAGGGTATTTACTTTGTAGAATCTATTCTTTGTTGCTCAATTTGCTTTGTCAGTGAAATATAATCCTCCAGGCTTAAATCTTCCGGGCGCTGATTAAAAAAAGGATCCGTCATCAAATCGGACTGGGGAAAAAGAGATTTCAAAGAATTTCTCAGCATTTTCCTTCGTTGATTGAAGGCCTGTTTTACGACAGATTTAAAAAGGCTTTCACTACAATCTAGCGACAACTGGGGTTTTCTTTCCAATCGAATGACGGCTGACTGCACTTTTGGAGGCGGTTTAAAAGAAGATCTATCTACATCGAAAAGCAATTCACCCGTGTAATAAGCCTGAGTGAGCACACTAATGATTCCATAATCCTTTGAGCCTGGCTGGGATACAATTCTTACGGCCATTTCCTTTTGGAACATGCCAACCAATTCAGGAATTTGAGCTCTGTATTGAATGAGACGGAAAACAATTTGCGATGAAATATTATAGGGGAAATTTCCAATCATTAGAAACGATTTACCCTCAAAAATATGGGTTAGATTCAAGCTTAAAAAATCTCCCTCTATGATATCGTCTGACCATTCTGGGTGATTTTTTTTCAGGAAGGTAATCATATCCATATCTGCTTCAACCATTTTAAAATCAGCAGGAATATTTTTTAAATATTTGGTTAACATACCTTTTCCCGGACCAATTTCGAGTATCCGTGGAACGGATTCGGTCTGTTTTAAAGCTCCAGCAATGGCCGAAGCAATATCCACCCTATGAAGGAAATGTTGACCAAACGATTTTTTTGCTTTCAATCTTTTAGTTTTTAGGGAACAAAGATAAGCGCACTTTGATGCCTTTTGTCCATTCTGTTTTTAAAAAATAAAATACAATCCCTTTTGATTCACGATATTTAAAAAATAATGTTTGAAAATTGAAAAATAATTCCCTTTTCGAACAATATTAATTTGCTCCTTACCTTGAAATCATGTACATTTACATTTTAGGAAAATAAAAATGTGATGCGTTTATTGTTCATCCTTATCGTACTTTTGACTCTGCCGGGAATGTCTCTCACGGCTCAATCAGCCTTGCGTACCTCCTGGGGAATTGATAATTTACGGAAAGAATCCCGCATTAATATTGATGTTTTCCCGAATCCAGCTACTCATTTTATAAGTCTAAGTGATGTTACAGGTGTTACAAAAATTGTACTTTACAATATGGTGGGGGTAAGGGTAAGAGAGTTTACAGAAATAACACCGGACGCCAGGCATTCCCTGGAAAATTTGCCAAGAGGTATGTATCTGGTGCAAATCATAGGTACAAATAATGTCAATCTTGCCGTTAAACGGCTCTATAAGCAATAACATTTTCTCTCTTTTTTATAATATTGCTTGTCAGATTCAAAAAAACTTTTACTTTTGCGCATAAAGTTTTTGCTTTGAGCCTGGAGAAAATTACAAATATTTTATTTTACTTTTTATTACTTGTCTGTTTCTCGTCTTGCGAAAAAGATAAAGTAAATAAACACACTAAATCTTTGAACGACAAAGAGTTTTCTTTCCTATTCAAAGAGAAGGAGTTACCAATGGAAAACGAGGTTGCCTTTGAGGGTAATCTGCCTTGTGACCATTGCAAAATGATTTCAACGTATTTATACTTTGACCTTCAACGATTCACTTACAAAAGAAAACAAAAATTTTATTCGGACGACCAGGCATTTACAATGAAGATTGATAGCGGAGCCCTTAGTTTTATACAAGGCAATGATATAGATCATCATGCTCTTATATATGGTCTTGAAGCAGATACGTCACAAATTCAATATTTTCTTATTTTAAATGATACTAACCTGGAGCTCCTTAATGATCAACTGCTTCCCTTAGGTATTACCCCCGCTCCGATTCTTCATAAACAAGCCATTCGACAAATAAGCAATAAGCAATGAAAAATAAAAATGTTGTCATTACTGGCGCCAATGCTGGATTAGGATATGAAACAGCCCGCGCATTGGCTAAAATGGATGCTAATGTAATGATGCTTTGTCGTTCTAAAGAGAAGGGAGAAGCAGCTGCAGCTAAAATTAAAGAGGAATACCCCTCAGCAAATCTTCAGGTTTTAACTATTTTACTTGAATCTCAGCAAAATATACGACAAGTTGCTGGCCAGATAAGACAGATTTTTCCCGTCGTTGATGTTTTAGTGAACAATGCAGGTACCTGGATTTCTGAACTAACCTTTACCGAAGATAAGGTAGAATCTATGTTTGCCATAAACCATCTGGCCTATTTTCTGCTCACTCATGCGCTCTATCCAAATTTAATATTAGCGGAAAATCCACGGGTGGTCAGTGTTGCTTCCGATTCCCATTTTAAAGGGAAAATACATTTCGACGATATTCATTTAACCAAAAATTACCACGGCCTTAAAGCTTATGCTCAATCTAAAATGGCTAATATACATTTTATGTATGAATTGAACAGGCGAAAACCAGTGAATCATTTATCTACTTTTGCCGTTCAACCGGGATTAGTAAAGACGGATATTGGCGTCAAAAAAACGAATTGGCTACATGCTTTAGCCTGGAAATTAAGAAGAAGCGGAGGAGTTAATCCTGACATAGGTGCTCAAACACAAATATTTTTAGCATCTGAACCATCCGTTCATAATCAAAGCGGCTTGTATTGGGACAAATGCAAACCTAAACCATCCTCTGCAGATACTTATAAACTAGACGATGCAGAAAAATTATGGCAAATGTGTTGCAACTTTTGTAAAATCGAGGACTTTTTCAACCCTGATTTTTAAATCGTTCGTCCCCTAAACTTTCTTTAGGTAAGAAACTAATCCCTATTTTTTTTAAAAGCACCATTTTTAAAGAAAGGGGAAGTAACTTATTCATAAAAAGAATCAGTTTATTTATTTTTCCCGGAACTATCACTTTTTTTCTGGCCAGTAAGCCATTTACCGCAATAGGAGCTACCTCTTCGGGCATCATTACTACCAATCTGGCTCTTGCCCCATTGTTTTTTATCCGCCGCATACCATCTTCATTCGTAACCACAGGGCCGGGACATAAAATAGAAACAGAGACCCCGGTTCCTATCAATTCCGTTCCCAATGCTAAAGAAAAGGCAAGAACAAAATGTTTAGAAGCAGTGTATATCGCTTTCACAGGCATGGGTAAAAAGCTTTCCATGCTGCCCAGATTCAAAATATATGACGCCTTATTTTTCTTCAACACTGGCAGCAAATAGTAGCAAAGTTCAACCATCACCCGATTATTTAGCCCCATCATGGTATGATAAGTTTCTATGGTGATATTTTCAAAAAAATCGCCTCTACCAAAACCTGCATTATTGACTAGAATTTTCAGGCAAATACCTTCAGATTCAACGGTTTCTTTGATGGTTAAAGCGGCCTTTTCATGCGTTAAATCTATGGGGAATTTAATAACTGGAACCTTAAAATTAGCTTTCAGCTCCGCAGCCGTTTCATCTAAAAATGAATTATCAAGCGCTGCGAGAAAAATACCATAACCCCTGCCAGCCAATTCTCTGGCGATGGCACGGCCAATACCCTGACTTCCACCTGTAACTAATGCATATTCCATATTTATCCGATATTATTTTGTTTTTTGTTTTAACCAGGCCACTACCATTTCCCTTTCTATAAATAGCAAAAAAATAATGTAACAAGAAAAAATGATTCCACCGAACAAAATGCGATAAATCATATCATTAGGGAAAAAAGCAGGTATAAAAGTAGTAGCAATATACCCCACTATCGCTCCACCCAGATAATGTGTCATTTTGTCTATTGGATATGGAATTGGATAATTGCACTTTCCAGTAATGTAAGCAGCAGCGGCCATAAAAAAATAACAGGCCAGCGCCGCAATCGCAGGGCCTAACATACCCAGATATGGAATTAAAACAATATTTAAAAGCAAGGTAATTAATGTGCCAACAAAAGAAATTCTTCCTCCGATGAAAGTTTTATCCGCCAATTTATACCAGATAGAGAAACTGTAAAACAGGCCTAAAAATAAATAAGCCAGGAGTAAATAAGGCAAAATGTACAATCCACTTCTAAAATCGGGACCAATGAAAAGACCTATAGGGTCTATAAAACTAAGAATTCCTAAAAAAACAATGCTCCCAATCAAGGTAAAAGCTCTGGCTACTTGTCCATAAATTAGCACCGAATCATCTCGTTGCGAATGCCTGAAAAAAAAAGGTTCTGCAGCGTAATTAAAAGCCTGGGTAAATAATGTCATCAATACAGCTATTTTTGCGGCCGCATTAAAAATACCTACATCACTTAAATTCTGAGAAATAGTGCCAGGCCCGAGATATTTTAGAAGGGGTGTTCCAATAAATTGGTTAATTATACCCGCAATAGCTGAAATAACTAATGGCGCGGAGTATCTGATCATGTTTCCAGCTAATAACTTATCAAATCTGGATTTCAGATTTTTGTAAGCGGTTAAAAATGGAAAAAAAGTTAGCGCACTTGCTATAAGATTGGACAGAAAAACATAACCAATGCGAAAATCTTCATTATAAATATTGTTTATCCAGGTATAATCACTTTCGATTAAATAAGGACACAATTCAAGGAAAAAGTAAAGAAACACTATATTAACCAAGATATTCATCATTCTCAAACCAGCAAATCGCCAGGGTCTGTTCTGTAACCTTAATTGAGCAAACGGGATAGCCACCAAAGTATCTAAAGCCAAAACGCCAATAAATATATAGAGATACTCCGGAAACTTTTCATAACCAAGGAGGGCTGATAATTGTGGAACAAAAAACGATAAAATACCTGCAAAAAAGAGCGTGCTGACCAATAACATAACGCTAGCAGTAGCCATTGCATTTTCCTTTGTTTCAGACCGACTGGCGTATCTAAAAAAAGCCGTTTCCATTCTGTAGGTAAAAATGACCATCAATAAAGCAACATAAGCATATATGTCGGAAATGATACCATAGGATTCTGTGCTGAAAACCCTCGTCAGATAGGGCGTCAACAAAACATAATTAAGTAATCGACCTAAAATACTACTTAATCCATAAATAGCTGTTTCCCCAGCCAACTTTTTTAATAAAAACATATTACCTTAGCATTTAAAAGCGTAAGGTATGGATTCTATTTTTTCAAAACTCCAATCTGTCACAGAAAATTATTATTCTGGTTTATCAGACCTGTCCATTGTGCCTAAAAAAACAGTGGAAGAGATAAAAAACTATCTAAAAGAAAGAGATTTAATGGCCGGAGAAAACATTGAAAGCACCCTGGACGACTTACTACCTTGGCTGAAAGAAGGCAATATCCATGTTCCCCATCCAGGGTATTTTGGCTTATTTAACCCTGCGACCACGTTTTCAGCCGTTGTTGGCG